>JAKAXG010000571.1 GCA_021827225.1 Actinomycetes bacterium
GGGCCCACCGCGGATTCAGTCGGTGACGGTGGCACCGGTGGTGCCAGCGGCCGCCGGCGACGGCCCGCCGGCATCGGTCGCCAGGGGGGCGGCTTCGTCCTCGACGGTCACCACCGGGCGCCTCATCATGGACGCCTTCAGCGCCATCCCGGCCACCAGCATCAACGCCAGGCCGGGAGCCAGGGCGGATCCGGCCTGGTTGAGCAGGTTGGTGCCGGCCCCCAGAACCGGGGCGTAGGCCGGCCCGGTGCCGAACATGGGCCAGGCGACCGGGCCCACCACGAACCAGGCACCGGCCGCGGCCAGCAGCAGCGTCGGCACGGCCAGAGCGGCCCGCCGGGCCCCGCCCCGGGCCGGTCCCACGGACAGCACGAGCAGCCCGGCCAGGACGGCCAGGGCCCCGGGAGCCAGGTGGAGCAGCCCGTTCTGGGCGTTCCAGTCCCACGCCGTGGCCGATGTCGGCCGGTACCCGAAATACGGGCCGATGTAGCCGGCTATGGCCCCCCAGATGCCCACCAGGACGGCGCCCGTGGCGGCGACGGTTGCCCCGGCCGGGCGTACCATGACCCGGCGGCCGGCTACCACCTCCCCCGAGTGGACGAAACGCCCTCTGCGAGCCTGCTGAGGATGGGTTACAGCGAAAGCCATCGTTACCTCCTTCGGGTAAGCGATCACGGATACACCGCCTCCGCAATTGGGATTGTTCCCGTCATCGCCCCCTTCTACGCCCGCCCCGCCGCAACGGCGCGACAGATGCCATCCTGGTTGCATGAGAATCCTCATGGTCGAGGACGATGACGGCATCGCAGAACCGCTGGAACAGGGCCTCCTCCGGGAGGGCTTCGACGTGGAGCGGGCGTCCACCGGCAGCGAGGCGCTGGCGGCGGCGGTGCCTGATCTGGTGCTTCTCGACCTCGGCCTCCCCGACATGGACGGGTACTCGGTCTGCCGGGCGCTGCGGGCCCGTTCCAACGTGCCGATCGTGGTGATCACCGCCCGCGGCGACGAGGTCGACCGGGTCGTCGGGCTCGAACTCGGCGCCGACGACTACATGGTCAAGCCGTTCGGCTTCCGGGAGCTCGTCGCCCGCATCCGGGCGGTGCTGCGCCGCTCCGCCGACTCCAACGGCGCCGACCAGGTCCAGGTCCTCGGCGACCTGGTCGTAGACCGGCGGACCCGCAGGGTCCTCGTCGACGGCGAGGAGATCAACCTGTCCCCGAAGGAGTTCGATCTGCTGGCCCTTCTCGCCGCCGACCCCGGCGCCGTCGTGACCCGCCAGACCATCCTCGAGGAGGTCTGGGACCCGCACTGGTACGGACCGACCAAGACCGTCGATGTGCACGTGGCTTCGCTGCGGCGGAAGCTCGGGCACCCCGAGTGGGTGGAGACCGTCCGGCGGGTGGGCCTCAGGTTGGGCGACACGATCGTGCGGACCTCGCCTTGACCCGTCGCCTGCTCCTGTCCTACCTGGGGCTGGCGGTTTTCATTCTGGTGGTACTGGAGATACCGCTCGGCGTCCTGGCCCTGCACCACGAGCGGGGATTGTCGGCCCAGGCGGCCGAGCGGGAAGCGAGCGGGCTGGCCATCTTCGCCACCGAGGACATCGAGCACAACCGCCCGCTGGACCTGGGGAGCCTGGTGGCGCGCTATCACGCCTCTACCGGCGGCGAGGTGGCGGTGATCGACACCACCGGAGGGGTGGTGGCCCAGTCCGACGCCGATTCGGACCACGATGCCACCAGGGCCGACGGCCCCCTCGTGCAGGCCGCCCTGGCCGGACGCCCGGTGGACGCCTTCGCTTCCGACGAGGGGCGCCCCTGGGCGCTCGCTGCCGTGCCGATATCGGACGGCACGCAGCCGGCCGGGGCGGTCCTGCTCGGTATCCCGGCGTCGGCCACCCTCGACCGGGTCCATGACATATGGCTGGCGCTGGCCGCCTTCGGAGCCGGCCTGCTGGTGCTGAGCGGCCTGCTGGGCCTGTGGCTGGCCCGGTCCCTCACCCGGCCCCTCAAGCACCTGGAGGACACCGTCACCTACTTCGCCGAGGGCGATCTCGACGCCCGCGCCACCGTGACCGGACCGGGCGAGATGCGGGACCTGGCCGACCAGTTCAACCAGATGGCGTCGCGCCTCCAGGACCTGCTCAGGGCCCAGTCCCGTTTCGTGGCCGACGCCTCCCACCAGCTGAGATCGCCTCTCACCGCCCTGCGCCTGCGCCTCGAGAACCTGGAAGCGGAGGGCGTGGCGGAGGGGGCGACCATCGCCGCCGCCGGCCAGGAGGTGCAGCGCCTGTCCCGCATCGTCGACGGCCTGCTCACCCTGGGGCGGGCGGAGGGTCAGGCCCCGGAGCGCCGGGCGGTGGACATCGGCCAGGTGGTGGAGGAGCGCTGCCACGCCTGGACCGCCCTGGCCGACGAGCACCGGGTGGAGCTCACCGCCGACATCTCCCCGAACGAGTCCGTCGTCGCCTGGCTGGTCCCCGGCGACCTGGACCAGATCCTCGACAACCTGATCGCCAACGCCATCGACGCCCTCGACGCCGGCGGCCACATCGAGGTATGGCTCGAGCCGCGCACCGGGTCGGAGATAGTGCTACACGTGGTCGACGACGGGCCGGGGATGAGCCCCGAGGAGCGCGCCCGGGCCTTCGACCGGTTCTGGCAGGGCCCCGGGTCGAAGGGGGGCCACAGCGGGCTGGGCCTGGCCATCGTGAACCAGCTGGCCACCCGCAACGACGCCGGCGTGGACCTCCTCGAGGCCCGTCCCAGCGGGCTCGACGCGGTGATCACCATGACCGTCCCGAGCGGCCCGGCGACCGGGATGGCAACCGGCCACAGGAACGTTAAGGAGCGGCAAAAATTGCCGTCGTGAGGATCGGGTCGTATCGAGGTCCCCCTAACCTCGCTCCTCGTGCACATGCAATCACGGCGGCCCCGGTACCGGATCGGGCGCAGGGAACTGGAGGGTGTCGAGTCCAACTCGCGGCTGACGGGAACGCTGGCCGCCGTGCTCCTTGTGCTCCTGGCCGTCGAGGGCATCACCATCCTGCGGATCCGCCAGTTGATCGACATCCACGTGTTCATCGGCATGCTGCTGGTACCGCCGGTCCTGCTCAAGATCGGCTCGACCGGATGGCGGTTCACCAAGTACTACATGGGCTCCGCCGCCTACGTCCGCAAGGGACCCCCGGCTCCGATCCTGCGCCTGCTCGGGCCGGTGATCGTGGTGCTCACCGTGATCCTCTTCGCCAGCGGGATCGCCCTGGTGGCGGTGCCGGCATCGATGAGAGCGAGCCTCCTGTTCATCCACAAGGCCAGCTTCGTGCTGTGGTTCTTTGCCATGGTGGTCCACGTGCTGGGCCACATCCGCGAGACCGCCCACCTGGCCCCGCTCGACTACTTCCAGCGCACCCGCCACCAGATCTCCCGGGCCGGGGCCCGCACCTGGGCGGTGGCCATCAGCCTGGTCCTCGGTCTCGTCATCGGCATCATGACCTACGGGGACAACGGGGGTTTCAACGTCTTCTACCACCACGCCTTCGTCCACTGAGCAGCCCCCCGGGGGCCGCTGAAGCGGCCCCTTAACAGAACCTTTACTTCGGTCTGAGTCTGGCCTGTTTCGGGGCCGGAGAGACTGGTAGGCATGGCTTCACGCGCCGCACGCGATCTCGGCCTGGCCCGAGTCGGCACCACCACCCGGTGGATGCTCGCCGCGACGCTGGTCGGCGGCGGGATCCTCTCGGCCGCCGTCGCCAAGGCCCTGCCCGGACGGAGCAGCCACTCCACCGTCCCCGGCTCGTCGGCCGCCACCCCGGGCGCTGCGTCCTCCTCGAGCGACCTGAGCGGTCCGGAGTCGGGC
>JAKAXG010000572.1 GCA_021827225.1 Actinomycetes bacterium
TTCAACGACGTGGTTCTGGCCCTGACCGCCGGAGGCTTGCGCACCATGCTCGAGAAGCGGGGCGACCCGGCCGACCTCCCCCTGCGCTCACTGGTCCCGGTTTCGGTCCGGCCCCGCGACGGACGCGGCATGGCGGTGGGCGACGGCACCCTCGCCAACCGGGTGTCCGCCGTCCTGGCCGAGCTTCCGGTCAACGTGGCCGACCCCGTGGCCCGGCTGCGGGCGGTCAGTGCCCAGATGTCGGGCGTCAGGAAGCAGGCCCTGGCGGGCGAGGCCCTCACGTTGCTCTCGGAACTGGCCCCACCGGTGCTGCTGTCGCTGGCCGGCCGGCTCGGGACCAAGGCGGCTCAGCGCACCATCAACACCGTCACCACCAACGTCCCCGGGCCGCAGATGCCCCTCTACGCCCTCGGGCGGCGCATGCTCGAGGTGTACCCCTTCGTGCCTCTGGGGATGCAGATGAGGGTCGCGGTGGCCGTTTTCTCCTACGACGGCGTGGTCGGCTTCGGCATCACCGGCGACTACGACACCGCCGGTGACATCGACGTCCTGGCCTCCGGCATCAAGACCGGTATGAGCGAGCTGCTCAGCTTCGATCCGGAAGCCGTGATCATCGACCTCCGCCCCGGCGTGCCGTCAGGACGCTGACTTCTTCACCGGTCTGAGGGCCACGGCGAGCACGGCCACCACCAGGGCGCAGCCGACACCGAACACGATCCACTTGGTGGTATCGGGGGTGACCCAGATGGACCCGATGATCGGCGAGGCAGCCATCAGTAGGGCGAAAAGGTACTCGCCGGGGGAGTTCTGCACCGTTAGCCGCATGGCGGCAGCATAACCGTCCGGTCCTTTCCACCCCGAATCAGCCCGGCACCCCTCCCGCCTAAGGTTGGGGGCCATGTCGATCATCCGTATCAACGCCATCGACGTCGGCCCGGACCAGGGCGACGAGCTGGCCCGGCGCTTCGCCGCCCGGGCCGGGGCGGTGGACAACGCTCCGGGCTTCGAGGGCTTCGAGCTCCTCCGCCCCACCGACGGACGCACCACGTGGCTGGTGCTCACCCGCTGGAAGGACGAGAAGTCCTTCGACGACTGGGTGTCGTCACCGTCGTTCGCCCACGGCCACCGGGGCGCTGACGCGCCGCACGGCGACCGGCCGGTCGCCGTGCACAGCGAGCTGTGGAGCTACGAGGTCGAGGATCTGGGGCGCTAGCCCACGATCTCCTTGAGCTGGCCGATCAGCTGGGCCTGGGTCTGGCCGCCGGTGGGGACGGGCGCCACCTGCAGGTGGGTGACGCCCGCCTCACGCAGGGCGGCCACCCGCTCGGCGACCCACCCGGCCGGTCCGCACAGCGACGTCAGCTGCAGGATCTCGTCGGGGACGGCGGCGGCCGCCTCGTCCTTCTTCCCGGCCAGGTACAGGTCCTGGATCTCGGCTGCTTCCTTCTCGTAGCCGTACCGGCAGGCCAGGTCGTTGTAGAAGTTCCTACCCCGGGCTCCCATGCCCCCGATGTAGAGCGCCAGCATGGGGCGTGACAGGTTCCGCAGGTTGGCGACGTCCTCTCCCTCCCCGATGGCCAGGAGGCCCCCGCCGGCGATCATCAGCGGATCCAGGGAGGCGTCCCGCTTGGCTGCTCCGGCGGCCAGGGCCTCGCCCCACACGTCCTTGGCCTTTTCCGGGATGAACATCATCGGCAGCCAGCCGTCGGCCACCTCCGCCGTCATGGCCACGTTCCTGTCCCCGAGCGAAGCCACCCAGATCGGGATCCGGGGCCGGACCGGGTGGGCGATGATCTTCAGTGCCTTGCCCAGGCCGGTGCCCCGGCCCTCCGGGAGCGGGAGCTGGTAGTACCGGCCGTCATGGACCAGAGGCGCCTCCCGGGCCCACACCTTCCGGCAGATGCTGATTATCTCCCGGGTGCGGCCGATGGGGGCGTCGTAGGGCAGGCCGTGCCACCCCTCGATCACCTGCGGTCCCGACGCTCCGAGACCGAGCGTGCAGCGCCCGCCGGAGAGGGCGTCCACCCCGGCTGCGGTCATGGCCAGGAGGGTGGGGGTCCGGGTGTAGATCGGCAGGATGCCCGAAGCGATCTCGACCCGCTCCGTCAGGGCGGCCAGGTAGCCCATGAGGCTCGGGGCGTCGAAGCCGTAGGCCTCCGCCACCCACACCATGTCGAGGCCGGCCTTCTCCATTTCGCTCACCTGCCGGGCCGATTCCTTGAAACCGCCGGCGTAGCTGAGCATGGTCGCGATCTTCATGCCCAGATGCTACAGCCGGCCGATCGCCCCCGATCGGCAATAGGTGTCCTTTATTATGACCGGCCTGCGGGGTAGGTCACGCGCGTGGGAAAGTTCGTCACGCTGATCGATGACCTGCAGCGGCGGTGGAAGTTCACCGCCTTCCTCTGGGCGGTGCAGAAGAAGTACAGCGACGATCGGGGCGGCTACCTCAGCGCCCTGATCACGTACTACGGCTTTTTGTCCGTCTTTCCCCTCCTCCTCGCCGCGTTCACCGTGGTGGCCTACGTCATGAGCGGCGACCACTCGGCCATCGCCTCGCTGGAGAGCCACGTCGGCAGCTATCCGATCATCGGGCCCGCCGCCCGCCAGCTGCAGGGCAAGAGCCTCCACGGCCAGCCCTTCGCCCTGGTGATCGGCGTGCTGGGCCTCATCTGGGGGGCCCAGGGACTGGCCCAGGCTGCGCAGTTCACCATGGAGGAGGCCTGGAACCAACCCAACAAGAATCGGCCCGGCTTCCTGCCCCGGACCCTCCGCAGCTTCGGCTGGTACGCGGTCTTCGGCCTCGGGGTCGTCGTCTCGACGTTCATATCCTCGATCGGGACGTTGCTGCACTGGGCCGGCGGCGACATCCTCTCCACCCTCCTGGCGGTGCTGTTCGACGTGGGGCTGTTCGTGGTCTCGTTCTGGATCCTCACCCCCGAGAGCGTGGCGGTGAAGGATCTGGCCCCCGGAGCGGCGGTGGCCGGCACCGCCTGGGCCATCCTGACCGGGATCGGCGTGGGCCTGGTCCACATGCTGGCCCATTCCAACTCCCTGTACGGCACCTTCACTCCGGTGCTGGCCCTGCTCGCCTTCATCTACCTGATGGCCCGCATTTCCATCCTCGCCATAGAGGCCAACGTGGTGCGGATACGCCGGCTCTGGCCCCGGTCGCTCAACAACGAGAACCTCACCGCCGCCGACCTGACCCAGCTCGAGCAGCTGGCCGGCAAGGAGGAGCGGGTCAGGCCGGAGCAGGTCCGGGTGGAGATGTAGCCGGCCCGGCGAACAGCTCCTCGTCCATCTCGGCCGCCGCGGCGGCCACCCGGCCGTCCTCCGGGTCGCCGACCATCACCGCCAGCCGGCCCGGGCCGGGCGGCCGCAGCGGTGGGGACCCGTCGGGGACCACGAACACCACGTCCCGGCCGTCCCCCAACAGCCGGAGGGCGGCCTCCGGCTCGTCGACCACCATGGCCCCTACCCCGCCCGGCCGGGCAGCCGGTTCGCCCTGTGTCCCGACCCGGGCGACATCTTGCGCTCATCCGGGCCGTGACACTCGCAGTCGCACTTCACCACCGGCCGCTCCTGGCAGCCGGCATGGTCCCCGATCCGGCACAGCGTTGAGACGTACTCATCTCGGTTCATGGGACGGGCTTCCTTCGAGACGGGACGCAGCGGGCCGGTCACCCGGGGCGACCCCAGCTATATGACGAAGTCATAATATCGTCAAGGTGCCCGTGGGGGCGGACGGGGTGGGCCGGATCAACCGTCCCCGCC
Organism: Actinomycetes bacterium; assembly: GCA_021827225.1. The sequence continues at coordinate 3,778 of JAKAXG010000572.1, forward strand.
CGGCTGGGAGCTGAACTCGAGGGCGGACAGCTCGGACAGGAGGTGCTCCGACTCGGACAGCCTGGTGGTCAGTATGGCC
>JAKAXG010000573.1 GCA_021827225.1 Actinomycetes bacterium
TGACGGAGGCCGGGCTCCTGGCCATAAGCGGCATAGGTCCGGTCAAGGTGGAGTCCTACGGGTCAGACCTGCTCTCGATCGCCGAGTCGGCACGGGAGGAGGCGCAGCAGGCGGCGACGGCCGGCCAGTGAGGCGCGCCGGTGCGTCGGAGCCGGCCTGTCAGATGCGCTCCAGGGACGCCCCGTCGAAGAGGGCGGCGACGTCCAGCCGGCGGCTGTCGGCCTCCATCTCCTCGTCGCCGGGCACCGGTCCGGGACCCGAGGCCGCCTCCAGCACCGCCGGCAACCGTTCGTAGTCGCTGGTGGTGAGCAGGAAGAGACCCGGCCGTCCCAGCACGTAGTGGACGGCCCGGGTGATGGCGTCTGGATCCTCCAGGGGCTGGTACCAGCTGCGCCGGGGCCTGGGGCCGTCCGCCGGCCAGCGCCGGCGGGCGATGGCCTTGATGGTCTGCAGTGCCACTCCCCTCTCGCCGGCCACCTCGATGAGGTTCTCGATGTCACTTCGGTACCCCGGCTCCGACAGCAGCGAGAAGTTGTAGGGGAACAGGACCGAGGCGTAGTCGTAGCGCTCGAGGGCCCGCAGGTGCATGGCCGGGATCCGCAGCCCGTGGCCGGTGACACCTATGTGGCGGACCAGACCCTCGTCCCTGGCCAGTACCAGCGCCTCCAGGGCGCCACCCGGGCCGTGGGCCTGTTCCCACTCATCCGGCTCCACCAGGTTGTGGAGCTGGATCAGGTCGACGGAGTCGACCCCGAGGCGCTGCAGCGACCGCTCGAGCCCGGCCCGGGCACCGTCCCCGCTGCGCTGCGAGGTCTTGGTGGCGAGGAAGAACTGGCTGCGCCGTCCCACCAGCCAGGGCGCTATCCGCAATTCGGAGTCGCCGTAGTCGGCGGCGGTGTCCAGGTGGTTGATCCCGTAACGGAGCAGCAGCTCCAGGATCCGGTCAGCGGTCTCCTGATCGGCCCGGCCGAGAGCCGCCCCGCCGAAGATGACCCGACTGCTCTGGTGGCCGGTGGGCCCGAACGGCTGTCGCTCGATCATGGCCCGACGCTACGCCCTCCGGAACCGCGGGACGTCACCCATCCGGGCGCCACGCGCCTGATGGGGGTGCCTAGTGCCGGTAGAGGCGGCCGATAGCCGCCACGTCGGCATCGGACAGGTCGCCGCCGGCCGCCTCGTCGAAGCGTGCCCGCACCGCCCGGGCCACCGGCAGGTCCCGCTCCGCCCGGCTGGCCAGCTCCACGCCCAGACCCACGTCCTTGGCGCCCAGCGCCATGGTGAACCACCCCTCCGTGGACCGGCCCAGGACCCCCTCGAACCGGTTGCGCAGGCCGGGAGCCACGAGCGGGCTCTCGCCGAAGACGGCCTCGAGCTGCTCGTCATCCAGGCCCCCGGCCCTCCCGATCTCGAACGCCTCGGCCAGCACGGACAACCCGCCCAGCAGCAGGAAGTTGGACGCCACCTTGGCCGCCAGGGCCACGGGTGCGCTCTCCAGGCGGGTCAGCTTCTCGGTGAGCACCGAGGTGACCGGCTCGATGGCGTCCAGAGCCGAGGTCGGGCCACCGGCCAGGTACACGGCCGAGCCGGAGCGGACGGCCTCCGGGCTTCCGAGGACCGGCATGGCGACGAAACGGTCGAAGCGCCCGGCCAGCTCGGCCGAGGTCTCCGGGGAGATGGTGGACGAATCGACATAGACGGCGCCGGAGGGCAGGTGCCTGACCAGCCCGTCGTCACCGAGGGCCACCTCCGTGACGGCCCCGTCGGCGGCGAGCATGGTGATGACGACCTCCGCCGAGGTGGCCGCCTCCTCGACGGAGCGCACCTCGCGGGCTCCGGCCTCGACGGCCGGGCCGGCCTTCCCGGGCGAGCGGTTCCACACCGTCACGTCGTGGCCGCCCTCGGCCAGCCGGGCGGCTATCGCCGCTCCCATGCGTCCCATTCCGAGCACCGAGATTCTCATTCCCGCATTCTTCCCCGCCGCGGGACCGCCGATCAGCGGTCCGGCCCCGGGCCGGACGGACGGGCCGGGACCGGCGCCCGCTCCGGCGAACGGACCACGGCGTGCAGACATCCGACACGATGAGACTAGCCTCGTCTTTATGTCTCACGATCGCGATTCGGAGGCCGGAGACCAGCCCGGGGACCCGTCGGGGACCGGCCGCCCGTCCCGCGCCGTCCGGACCCCCCGGCCGCAGTACACCCGCTTCCCGCCCCGCCCGGTCGGGCCGGGGTCGCTGCTGTGGCACTACGCCGGAGACCGCCGCCTGGCCTTCACCGGGTTGTCGGCTGGAATCCTGCAGCTCATGCATCCGGCCATCGGGGCGGGGGTGGCCGAGCACTCGAACTTCTTCACCGATCCATGGGACCGGATCATCCGGTCCGTGCCCCAGATCATGGGCGTCATATACGACCAGGATCCCGAGGGGGTCGGCCGCCGGGTGCGCGACTACCACCGGAGCATCCGGGGCGTGGACCACCAGGGCCGGCCGTACCGGGCGCTGGAGCCGTCGACCTACTGGTGGGCCCACGCCACCTTCCAGCACGCCACCGAGGAGGTCGCCGACCGCTTCGACGCCCGACGCCTGAGCGCCGCCGAGCGCGAGGAGCTGTACCTGGACGGGGTGGAGTGGTACCGCCGCTACGGGGTGTCGATGCGCCCCGTACCGGCGGACCACCGGGCCTTCCGGGCCGAGTGGGACCGCTACCTGGACCAGGTCCTGGAGATGACCCCGGCGGCCGAGAGGGCCCTCGACATGGCCCTGCACGAGCGCACCATGCAGGTGGGCTTCCTGCCCGCCTGGACCCGTATCCTGCAGCCGCTGGTCGTGAACCCGGTACTGCGCCTGACCGCCATCGGCGGCCTGCCCGCTCGGCTGCGGAGCCGCTTCTCCATCCCCTGGCGGATCGACGAGGAGGTCCAGTACCGGATGCTCCAACTGGCGGTCCGGGAGCTGTGGCGGAATTTGCCGGCACCGCTACGCTACGGCCCGACCGCAGCCGCCGGCTACCGGGCCCGCCGCCGGGCGGAGCGAGCGAGCCGTCCCGCCCACCTGCACGGGGCCGCCTGATGTCCCGCCGTTCGGCCACCGTCGATCTCGAGGCGGTCCTGGCCGAGGCCCTGTCGTCGCCGCCGGCGCCCGCCCCGGGCGCCGAGGGCGTCACCGACGACGCCGAGGCCCTGATCGATGCCACCAGCGCCCTGCTCGGCAGGTACGGCCTGCGCCGGTGGAGCATGGACGACGTGGCGGAGCGGGCCGGCCTGGCCCGGGCGACCGTGTACCGGCGGTTCGAGAGCCGGGACCGCCTGGTGAGGGCGACGCTCATCCGCGACGCCCGCCGGTTCTTCGCCGCCGTGGCCGCCGCCGTGGAGCAGGTGGAGTCGATCGGGGACAAGGTGGTCGAAGGCCTGGTGGTCGGTCTGGAGCTCGTCCGGTGGTCGCCCGTTCCGGCCCTGCTGGAGGCCGACCCGGCGGCCGCCCTGGCCCTGATCACGTCCGACTCGATCCTGACAGCCGGCCGGCGGGCCCTGATCGAGAGCTACGAGTCACTCACCGGCGGGCCGCTCCCGGCCGGCGACAGGTGCCGGGTGGAGGCGGTGGCCGAGGCGCTGATCCGGCTGGCCCTGTCACTGCTGGTGACTCCCGGTGTCCTAACCGGGGCCGCCGCCGGCTCATCCGGGTCGGGCCGCCCGAGCGGGGATGACATGCGTCGGGCCCTGGCCGCCGTCGTCCACCCACTGCTCGTCCCGCGGTAGCCGCTCGGGATTCGAAGCGCCCCTCGGAAGGCGGTTTCCTCCCCGGCGACGACCGGGCGGGCTGCCGGCCCGGCGGGTTCGAGCGGAAGTGCGCTGTTTGCC
>JAKAXG010000574.1 GCA_021827225.1 Actinomycetes bacterium
GACCACGGATCCGTCCGGCCCGCCGGAGAGGCCCAGGCATCCCCGAGACCGGGACCCCAGACAGCCTCAGACCCAGCTCCGCCGCCCGGCCGTGACCTGCGCTGGGAGGGGCCCGCCGTCATCTTCCACCGGGGAACCCGGATGCGGTTCGCCCCCCGGGCGGCCGGGGGCGGGGCCGGATGTTCGCCCGGCGGAACCGGCCCGGCCACCGACGGGTGCATACCGCCACGGGCGGCACTGCGAAGCCCTCCCCCCAGATGGCGCGGACCACGGGAAGGTGCTTCGTGGACGGCTGTCGGCGGCCATCGAGGCCCCGGGCACGGCCACGGGAGTTCCCCGCCGGCGGCCCTGGATCTTCCGACGCCGGATGGCGGGAACCACCGATGACTCCCCCACTGTCTGAGGAACACCCGGCGGGTTACCCGGCTGCGGGACACGGGCCGGTGCCCATGCCAGGCTCCTGATGGGGACTCCGCGCACGATGCCCATGCGGCGGCCGTCCAGGTAGCCGGCATCCGGGCCGGCACGGGCAGCAGACAGCGGACGGACGTCCGCCTCTCCAGCGACCGCTCCCCGATCCCCGGCCCGAGATGCCCAGCCGATCCGCGGAATCCGCCCCGCGGAGACCGGCGTTCCCGGGGAGCGCTACAGGCGACGGCGCCCCCGTCCCCCGGCCGAGTGACAGGTCGGCACGACGCCCGGCCACTGCTGGGTAGCACCCGTCTTCACGGGTCGGCGACCGCCGGGCGGTTCGCGGGCGACCACTCTGGGACGGGTTTCACGTGAAACGTGAACCAGAGGGGCGCTTGTTTCACGTGGAACGTACCCTGGGATCCTTGATTTGCGGCACCCGGACGCCAATGATGGAGGGTCGTGACTGAGCCCGATAACAACGAGGACCGGGCCAAGTCGATCTTCGACCGCCTCCGCGCTGGGGCGAGCTTCGACTCGGGGACGGCGGGCACCACGGATACCGGCGACGGGGCCACCGGGTCGGTTCGACCAGACGAGCCGGCAGCGACCCCCGAGCCCTCCGAGCCAGGGTGGTCTCCCATCCCGGCTGACCGCCCAGGCCAGGTCTTCGTCCCTCCCCCGCCGCCTCCCCGGGATGGCCGGCCGGATGCCACCGGAAGCGGCCAGGCTGATCTGCACGTGCAGCCGACCCCGGTCGAGCAGGCTCCCGGAGCATCGCCGTTCGCCGAGCAGATCTCGAACGAGCTGCGCACCATCCCGCCGATAGACCCGGTGGAGTCGTCCGTTCCGGGCCGGCATCCGGGGGCGGCCAACCATCCGCTGCCACGCTCCCTGGCCGTGGCCAACCAGAAGGGCGGGGTCGGCAAGACGACCACCACCGTGAACCTGGGCGCCGCCCTGGCGGAGCTGGGATACCGGGTCCTGGTGGTTGACCTGGACCCCCAGGGCAACGCCACCACCGGCCTCGGGGTGAACGCCCGGAACCTGGACTCGAGCGTCTATGACGTCATCCTCCACGACGTCCCGGTCGAGGACACCATCGAGCCCACCTCACTGCGCAACCTGTTCATCGTTCCGGCCACCATCGATCTGGCCGGCGCCGAGATCGAACTGGTGCCCGTGTTCAGCCGGGAGCTGCGACTCCGGCGGGCACTGGAGACCGTCGAGTCTGACTTCGATTTCATCCTCATCGACTGCCCGCCCTCGCTGGGCCTGCTGACCGTCAACGCCCTGGCCGCGGCGGGGGAGGTGCTGGTGCCCATCCAGTGCGAGTACTACGCCCTGGAAGGGCTGGGACAGCTGCTCCGCAACGTCAACCTGGTGCAGGCCAACCTCAACAACGACCTCGAGGTCAGCACCATCGTCCTCACCATGTACGACGCCCGCACCAAGCTGGCCGAGCAGGTGGCCGACGAGGTCAGGGAACACTTCGGGGCCCGGGTCTGCCGCAACGTGGTACCCCGGACCGTGCGGCTGTCGGAGGCTCCGTCCTTCGGTCAGCCGGTCATTACTTTCGACTCCTCATCGCGAGGAGCCATCGCGTATCGCGAGCTGGCCAAGGAGGTGAGCGGTGGCGCGCCGCAGCGGGTTAGGTAAGGGGCTCGGGGCCCTGATCCCGACAGAGGTGACAGGGGACCGCAACTCGGCACTTCTTGACATTCCGGTGGCGGCCATCGAGCCGAACCAGCACCAGCCCCGCCAGGTGTTCGACGAGGAGTCGCTGGCCGCCCTCACCGCTTCCATCCGTGAGGTAGGTGTCCTCCAGCCGGTCCTGGTCCGGGAGAAGGGCGAGGACCGCTACGAGCTGATCGCCGGCGAACGGAGATGGCGGGCGGCCAAGCGCGCCGGACTCCAGAGCATCCCCGCCATCCTCCGGACCGTGTCCGACCTGGGCCGGGTCGAGCACGCCCTCATCGAGAACCTGCACCGCCAGGACCTCAACCCTCTGGAGGAGGCAGCTGCCTACCAGCAGCTGATCGAGGACTTCGGGCTCACCCATGAGCAGCTCTCGGCCCGGGTCGGCAAGAGCCGGGCGGCGATCAGCAACACGCTGCGCCTGTTCCAGCTGCCCCCCGCGGTGCAGAAGCTGGTATCGGACGGCCAGCTCAGCGCCGGCCACGCCCGGGCGCTGCTCGGCACCCCGGACCGGGCCTTCCAGGAGGCCCTGGCCCGCCGGGCGGTCACGGAACAGCTGTCGGTGCGGGCGGTAGAGGACGCCGTCAAGGACCGCAACGAACTGGGCGGCGCCGATCCCCAGCGGACCGCCCGCGAAACCAAGCTCAGACCGCCCGGGATCCTCGAGCTCGAGGAACTGCTCTCCACGCACCTGGACACGAGGGTTAAAGTCCAGCTGGGAGCCAAGAGGGGCAGAGTCACCATCGATTTCGGCTCGCTGGAGGACCTGGAACGCATCTACAGGGCCATGACGGAGCCCCCCGGCGACTGATTCGGGGCCAAGAGGCCTAAAGACTTAAGCAGGACCTCATATTTCACCCGGCTGTAGCTCTTCCACAGACTGTGGCTAAACCTGTGGAAACTGCGGGCGTCTCAACCGACAGAAGTTGCTCGGCAGGGTTGCCCACAGGAACATCTACCCTTTTCGTCGCCTGCTCCTAACCAGATCCGGGCCGCCGGTCCCCGGACCGCCCCCGCCGGGTATACCTTCCGGTTGACAGGCAGGACTGATAGGAGGAAGGCATGAACGGCTCCGGCCACCGGTTCCTTACCACGTCGGCTCTGATCGGCATGATGGCGCTGGGCGGCTGGGGCGGCGCGGCCCTGACAGCCAGCCCGGCTGTGGCCGCGACGGGAACGCCGCGCGCGCCCAGAGCGAGCCGGAAGGCATCGGCCAAGAGCCCCGGCGGGGGAGGGGCCTCCGCTGCCGCCGCATGCACCATGACCGGCGCCCTGGAGGGATCGCAGGCGACCAGGGTGACCCACCACAACAGCGTGCTGGTCGGCCTCCCCGGCTACAACCCCAACCGCACCGCCTCCGACACCACCAACTCCAACCAGCGGTCCGCCCTGGGAGGCCTGCTGCCGGCCATGACCACCTACGGCTATCCCAGCTGGACCGCCCTCGGATCGGCGAGGAAGACACCGGGGGCCATCGCTCCGGTCATGAAGGGCTCCATCGAGGGTTCCCAGGCCACCATCGTGGTCCACCACAACAGCGTGCTGGTCGGCCTCCCCGGCTACAACCCCAACCGCACCGCCTCCGACACCACCAACTCCAACCAGCGGTCCGCCCTGGGAGGCCTGTTCCCGGCCATGACCACATACGGCTACCCCAGCTGGACGGCCGGATCCCCCCCCTCCCCGGCGGCGTGCACCCCGGCGGGGTGACCGGGGACGGGGCGCCGGAGCGGAGCAGGCGTA
>JAKAXG010000575.1 GCA_021827225.1 Actinomycetes bacterium
CAGCCGCTTCTCCATGGACAGCTCGTCGCGCTCCAGGAAGCGACCCATGGCCCGCAGGTCCTCGGCCCGGATGGTCACGGTCGTGCCGTGGAAGCCGGACCGGGCGCTCAGGATGGAGTTGATGTAGCGCCTGACAATCTGACCCTCGATGGACTCGGTCTCGTTGAGCCGGTTCAGGTCGATGGTTATGGGCCGCTTGGGGACGAATCCCTCCATCGCCTGGCCCTCCGCGCCCGGGCTCTCCGGCCGTCCACCGGTGGGGGGCAGGATCTGATCCACCGGGACCCGGTAGAACTGGGCCAGGCGCTGCAGCCGCAGGATCGATATGACCCGTTCGCCCCGCTCGTAGGCGCCGAGAACCGACGCCTTGAACTCCCGGCCCGAGGACTCCTCCACGGCGAGGAGGGAGAGCCCTCGCTGGCGGCGCAACGCCCGCAGGCGCTCACCCACAGACCTGGTGTATGTCAGGGGAACGTCGTCAGCCACCGGGCCCACCTCCGGGGCCGATCGTAGCTACCGGCCTGCCGCCACCGTCCCCTAGCCACCCAAAAATGGCTTTAAGTGTGACATCGCGGCTGTCGAAATCATCCTTCTGCGGCAGCATGGACTAGAGGGGCGGCGGCCCGCCGGCCGCCCGGAGCAGCACCAGCCGCCGGCCCCCGACGCACACGGCGTCACCGGCATCGAGGCGGTCGCCGGGCCGACCGGGGGAGGGGTCCGCCCCTCCGCCGGTGTCGAGTTCCATCTCCCAGCCCTCTGCCCAGCGCTTCTCCGGGAGGGTGAAGTCCAGGTCCTGCTCCCAGGCGTTCAGCACGACGAAGAACGAGTCGTCGACGATGGGCCGCCCGTGCTCGTCGGGATCGGCGATGGCGTGGCCGTTCAGGAACATCCCCAGCGACTTGGCGTAGCCGACGGTCCAGTCCGAGTCGGTCATCTCCGCCCCGTCGGGCCGGAACCAGGCGACGTCCGGCAACCGGTCCACCGACGGAGCGCCCCGCAGGGGGTGACCCTGGAAGAAGCGCCGGCGGCGGAACACCGGGTGCTGGCGGCGCAGGGCGATGAGATCCCTCGTCCACGCCAGCAGTTCCTCGTCGAGGTCGTCCCAGCTGTACCAGGACAGCTCGTTGTCCTGGCAGTAGGCGTTGTTGTTGCCCCTCTGGGTGCGGCCGAACTCGTCCCCGCCGAGCAGCATCGGGACTCCCTGGCTGAGCAGCAGGGTCGCCAGCAGGTTGCGAACCTGGCGCCGCCTGAGTGCGTTCACCGCCGGGTCGTCGGTGGGGCCCTCCACCCCGCAGTTCCACGACCGGTTGTCATCGGTGCCGTCCCGGCCGCTCTCGCCGTTGGCGTCGTTGTGCTTGTCGTTGTACGAGACCAGATCGGCCAGCGTGAATCCGTCATGAGCTGTGACAAAATTGATGCTGGCGAAGGGACTCCGGCCGTTCGCCTGGTACAGGTCGGAGCTGCCGGTGAGGCGCTCGGCCAGGTCGCCTATGGACGTGCCGCCCTCCCTCCAGTAGTCCCTGACCGAGTCGCGGTACCTGCCGTTCCACTCCGACCAGAGCGGGGGGAAGTTGCCGACCTGATAGCCCCCGTCGCCCACGTCCCATGGCTCGGCGATGAGCTTCACCTGGCTGATCACGGGATCCTGCTGGATGATGTCGAAGAAGGCCGAGAGGCGGTCGACCTCGTGGAACTGCCGGGCCAGGGTGGCGGCCAGGTCGAACCTGAAGCCGTCCACGTGCAGCTCGAGCACCCAGTAGCGCAGCGAGTCCATCATCAGTTGGAGCACGTGGGGATGGCGGACGTTGAGGGTGTTGCCCGTGCCGGTGGAGTCGCTGTACAGGCGGGGGTTGCCCTCCACCAGCCGGTAGTACGAAGGGTTGTCGATGCCCCGGAACGACAGGGTCGGGCCCCGGTGGTCGCCCTCCGCGGTGTGGTTGTAGACCACGTCGAGTATCACCTCGATGCCGGCGCGGTGCAGCGCCCGGACCATGGCCTTGAACTCGTTGACCACCCGGTGCCCGGGGCGGGAGGCGTAACCGTTGTGCGGGGCCATGTAGGCGATGGAGTTGTAGCCCCAGTAGTTGCGCAGGCCCAGCTGCTCCAGCCGGTGGTCGTGGACGAAATGGTGGACCGGCATCAGTTCCACCGCCGTCACGCCGAGGCGGGTGAAGTGCTCGAGAAGCGCCGGGTGGGCGACCCCGGCATAGGTTCCCCGCAGATGGGCCGGGACATCGGGATGGCTCCAGGTGAGCCCCTTGACGTGGGTCTCGTAGATCACCGTGTCGGCCCAGCGGTGCTTGGGGGCCCGGTCGGACCCCCAGTCGAAGGCCGGATCGGTGACGATGCCCTTGGGCATGGCCGGGGCCGAGTCGGTGCCCTCCGGGATCAGGTCGTCGGCGGCCAGGTCGTAGCCGTAGGGGGCCTGACCCCAGTGGACCTCACCCTCCACCGCCTTGGCATAGGGGTCGAGCAGCAGCTTGGCCGGGTTGCATCGCAGCCCCGATCCCGGGTCGTAGGGGCCGTGCACCCGGTACCCGTAGCGCTGGCCCGGTTCGATGTGCTCCAGGTACCCGTGCCAGCAGTACCCGTCCACCTCGGGCAACTCGAAGCGGGTCTCCTCACCGTCGAGGTCGAACAGGCAGAGCTCCACCGCCTCCGCCGCCTGCGAGAAGATGGAGAAGTTGGTCCCCAGACCGTCGAATGTCGCGCCGAGGGGGTAGGGATCGCCGGGGGAGAGGGGTGAGGGATGCAAGGAGCCCAAGCTAACGGAGAAGCCTGCGTCCTCATCCCCACCAGAACGAAGCGGCCAGCATGCAGTACAGCGCTATGAGGGCCACACCCTCGATCCAGGTGTACTCACCGTCGTAGATCACAACGGTGACCACAACCGCCGATATGGCCATAGCGGCCACCAGGAGGGGCGGGAACACCAGCGTCAGCTGGGTCGGGCCGATGACCGTGCTCAGGAGCACCAGCAGGGGGGTCAGCAACAGGGCGACCTGCAGCGGGCTGTTCAGCGTGGTGCTGATGGCATACTCCGGCTTGGCCTTCAGGGCGAAGCGGATGCCCACCGCGTTCTCGACGGCGTTGGAGGCGATGGCCACCACCACCAGGCCGGTGAATGTCTGTGACAGGCCCAGGGTGCGGGTGGCCGACTCCAGGGGAGCCACGAACCAGTCGGCGGCCAGGGCGGCCCCGGCGCTCCCCAGCGCCAGCAGGCCCACCGACAGCCGCAGCGGCCACACCGTGCCCTCCGGGGCAGCTCCGCCGCCGTCGAAGCCCGGCTCACCCGAGCCGGCGGTGCCGGCGTCGCGCTGGCGCAGGTGGTAGGGGATGCTGAGGCCGTAGACGATGAGCAGGATCACCGCGCAGTCGTCGGACAGCGTGCCGGCGTGGGCAGCCGCCGGGGTGCCGAGCCGGGAGGCGAGGGTGGGGACCAGCAGGGCGGCCACCACCAGCAGGAGCAGCGAGGCGTTCAGCCGGGGGGCCTCCGCACCGAAGCGCTGCGTGCCGTGACGCAGGCCGCCGGCCACGAAGGCCATGCCCAGGACCAGCACCGCGTTGCCCAGCACGGAACCGACCAGGGCCGCCCGGACCACCTCGGTGAGGCCGGAGGACAGGGCGAAGATCCCGACGAACAGCTCGGGCAGGTTGCCCAGGGTGGACTGGAGCAACCCGGTGGGACCGGGGCCCAGCCGCTCTCCGACCTGGTCTATGGCCTGGCCGACCAGAGCGGCCAGTGCGGCCAGGTCCAACCCGGCCACCGTGAATCGGGCCACCGGGCCGGCGCCCACGGCGACGAGCGCGCCCGTCACGGCGGTGAGCCCCACCGCC
>JAKAXG010000576.1 GCA_021827225.1 Actinomycetes bacterium
CGCCTCCGAGCCCGGATCGGCGGCGTTGGGCACCTGCCCGATACCGAACCGCCGGCCGGATCGCTCGTTGAACGCCCGGTAGCAGACGACCACGTCTGCGGCGCCGCCGGCCACCGCCAGCGCCGCCTGCTGGACGACCGCGCACGCCGCCCCGCCGCCGTAGTGGACGCGGCTGAAGAAGCGCAGCTCGTCGATACCGAGGGCCCGGGCCACCTCGATCTCGGAGTTGCTGTCCATGGTGAAGGTGGTGAACCCGTCCACATCGGCCGGTTCCAGGCCGGCGTCGGCCAGGGCCGCCCGGGTGGCCTCCACGGCCAGCCGGAGCTCCGAGCGGCCGGAGGCCTTGGAGAACTCGGTGGCACCGATCCCGGCGACGGCCACCCGCCCGGACAGGCCCGCTGTCATTGCCGCCCCCCACCGGCCAGCCGGAGAGCGACGGTGCCGGTGACGTGGTCCCCCGACCCGTTGCGCCCGGCGACCTCCACGGTGACCTGCCCTCCGTCCTTGGCGGTGACGACCCCGCTGAGGGTCATGGTGTCATACGGGTAGTTCGGCGCGCCGAGCCGGATGGCCACCCGCTCCAGCACGGCCTCCGGCCCGGCCCAGTCGGTGACATACCGGCCCACCAGACCGTTGGTGGTCAATATGTTCATGAAGATGTCCCTGGAGCCCCGCTTCCGGGCCAGGTCCCGGTCGTGGTGGACGTCCTGGAAGTCTCGCGATGCGACGGCCCCGGCGACGATGAGGGTAGGGGTGATGTCCACGACCAGATCGGGAATCCGGTCACCCACCGACACCTGATCGCTTGTCAGGTTCACCTTCCCGGCGTCGGTCACCCGACCAGCCTCCACTGGGGCAGGACCAGCTCGTCATCGACGGTCACGAACTCCACGGCCACCTCCCGGCCTACCTCCACCCGGGCCGGGTCGGTGCCGACCAGGTTCCCGACGACGCGGGTACCCTCCTCGAGCTCCACCAGCAGCACCACGAAGGGGGCGGCGTGCGAGGGGACCGGAGGGTGGTGGTGAACCACGTAGCTGTAGACCCGGCCCCGGCCGGAGGCCACCACGAAATCCCAGTCGAGCGACCCGCAGCGGCCGCAGCCCGGGCTGGGAGGGTGGCGCAGGGTTCCGCAGGCCCGGCACCGCTGGATCCGCAGCTCCCCCACCTTCGTGCCCTCCCAGAAGAAGGCGGACTCCTGGTTGACCGCGGGCCGGGCTGCGACCGGGGCGGGGGCGGCGGGTGCGGCGGTCTGGCCGCGAGGCCTGAACTTCAACAGCCGGAACCGCATGGTCCCCACAACCTCGCCCCGCTGGTCGGTGTAGGTGCGCAGGGTTGTGACGAAGTGCCCGTCGCCGAGCGATGTCCGCTTGAGCGGTGAGATCGACTCGATGACGCCGCTCTCGGTGAGCAGGTCACCCGGCCGTAGATAGCGGCGGTACTCCTGGTCGCAGTTCGTGGCCACCACTGAGGTGAAGCCGGCGGAGTCGAGGCGGGCCATCAACCGGGAGTGGGCGTCGTCGCCACCGGCGGGGCGCTTCAGGCCCCGCATGTTCCACACCTGCAGCATGGTGGGCGGTGCCACCACTCCCCGGTGCAGCGACCGCCCCGCGGCCACGGGATCGGTGTAGACCGGGTTGTCGTCGCCGACGGCGTCACACCAGTGGCGGATCATGGGCTCGTTGACCGGGTCGCGCGCCTCGGCCGCCTCGCCAGCCGGCAGTCCCACGAACGACTGCAGCTCCTCATAGAGCTCATCGGTCTCCAGGGCGGTCATCGGGGGACCCTCGGCAGGCCCAGCCCGGCGGCGGCCACTATCTCCCGCTGCACCTCGTTGACGCCTCCTCCGAAAGTCCCGACCAGGGCAGCCTTGTACTGGCGGTCCAGCGAGCCGGCCAGGACGGCCCCGGCGCCGGACCGCACCGCGGCGTGGGGGCCGACGATCTCCATGAGCAGCCGCAAGGCCTCGATGGCCAGCTCGGTGCCGTACACCTTCATGGCGGAGGCGTCGGCCGGCGAGGGGAGTCCCTCCTCCTGCAGCGCGGCCACCCGCCAGTTGAACAGTTCGGCCACTTCGAGCTTGGCCCGCACCCGGGCCAGGTTCTGGCGGACCCACGGCCGGTCGATGACCCGCTCCCCGTCGGCGGTGCGGGTGTTGCGGGCCCAGTCCAGGACCGGGTGGTAGGCCTTGGATATGCGTCCGGCCGGCCCCAGGGCCACCCGCTCGAAGTTGAGCTGGGTGGTGATCAGCCTCCAGCCGCCGTTCAGCTCGCCGACCAGCATGGAGGCCGGCACGCGCACACCCTCGTAGTAGGTGGCGTTGGTGTGCTGGCCGCCGCCGAGGGTGTGGATCGTCGTCCAGCTGAAGCCCTCGGAGCGGGTGTCGACAATGAGGATGGAGATGCCCTTGTGCTTGGGCGCATCGGGGTCGGTGCGGCACGCCAGCCAGATGAAGTCGGCGTCGTGGCCCCCGGTCGTGAACACCTTCTGGCCGGTGACGACGAACTCGTCGCCGTCCGGGACCGCCCGGGTGGTCAGCGACGCCAGGTCGGTGCCCGCCCCGGGCTCGGTGTAGCCGATGGCGAAGTGGATCTCGCCGGCCAGGATCCCGGAGAGGAACCGCTCCTTCTGCTCCGCGGTGCCGTACTGGGCCAGCGTCGGGCCGACCGTGTTGAGCGTGACGAGGGGAAGGGGTACGTCCGCCCGATTGGCCTCCTCGAAGAAGATCAGCTGCTCGACCGGGCCCCTGCCCTGCCCCCCGTACTCCCTGGGCCAGCCGATCCCCAACCAGCCGTCGGCACCGAGCTGCCTGACGACCTGGCGGTAGGCCGGGCTGCCGACGCCCAGGGCGTCGCCATCGCTGCCGTGGCGGGCCATGAGTTCGCAGAAGTACGAGCGGAGGGTGTCGCGCAGTTCCTTCTGCTCCGCTGTGAGATCGAGGAACATGGTCAGTTCCCCTCCGCCAGCAGCTCGCCGAGCCGCTCGAGCTGGACGCTGGCCCCGCCGAGCGCGACCTCCAGGGCCTTGGCCCACTGGAAGTACCGGTGCACCGGGTAGTCGATGTCCAGTCCCATGCCGCCGTGGAGGTGCTGGAAGGCGTGAACGGCCCGCTGGCCGCCGTCGGCAGCCCAGAACTTGGCGATGGCCAGCGCCTCGTCGGCTGGGCGGCCGGTATCGAGCTGCCAGATGGCCGACCAGGCGGCCACCCATACGGCCTGGGTGTCTATGTAGGCGTCGGCGATGCGCATGGCCGGTCCCTGGAAGGAGGCGATGGGCCGGCCGAACTGATGACGGGCGGCGATGTAGCCGGCGGTGACCGCCAGGCCCCCGGCCAGGACACCGGCGGCCATAGCGCACAGCCCGGCTATCCCCGCCCGGTAGGCGTGGGAGGCGGCCTGACCCGCTCGGCCGCCGATGGCACCCCCAGGATCGATCCTCACCTCGGAGAGCTCGAGGGTGCCGAGCGGCTCGCCCGTGGTCGACGAGCCGGGAAGGACCGTCACCCCGGCGGAGACGGGATCCAGCAGGAACATTCCCGTGGAACCGTCGGGGCATCGGGCCGCCACCATCACCCGGTCGGCCTGGGGGAGGTAGGGGATCGCCACCTTCTGGCCGGAGAGCCTCCAGCCCGCACCGTCGGGTTCGGCCCGCACCCCGCTGCCCGCGGCCGAACCGGGAACCACCAGCGGGTCCTCGAGCGCCGCGGTCACGATCACCGACCCGTCGCAGATCCCCGGGAGCAGGGTCTGGCGCTGCTCCTCGGTACCGTAGCGGTCCAGCGTGGAGCCCACCACACAGCTCCCGGCCCACAGCGGCAACGGAGCCACATTTCGACC
>JAKAXG010000577.1 GCA_021827225.1 Actinomycetes bacterium
GACCAGCTCCCTCCGGGCGGCCGGGCGCCCCCAGGCGGTGGCCGCCACCGAGCGCATGGTCGATCGCATCGCCGAGCACCTGGGCCTGGAGCCGGCAGAGGTCCGCCGCCGGAACCTGATCCAGCCGGACGAGTTCCCCTACGCCGTGGGTCTCAAGTTCCGCGACGGGTCCCCCCTGACCTACGACAGCGGGAACTACCCGGCACTTCTGGACGGGGTGCTGGCCCGCATCGATCTCCCGGCGTTCCGGGCCGAGCAGGCCGAGGCCCGCAAGCAGGGCCGCTTCTTGGGTCTCGGGCTGGGCATGTTCGTCGAGGGATCGGGGATCGGCCCCTACGAAGGGGCCCGGGTGCGCCTGACCAACCGGGGCCGGATCCTCGTGACCCTGGCCGCCTCGCCCCAGGGGCAGGGCTACGAGACGGTCTACGCCCAGCTGGCCGCCGACGAGGTGGGGGTGGACATAGACCTGGTCGACGTCCGCCACGGAGATACCTCCACCATCCCGTTCGGGCAGGGCACCTTCGCCTCCCGGGTGACAGCCACCGCCGGTCCCGCCCTGCAGGAGGCCGCCCAGGCCCTGCGGGCTAAGCTCTTGGTCGCCGCTGCCACCATCTTGAAAGTGGATCCCGACGACGTGCAGATGGCCGGCCGATCGGTGGCCGTGACCTGGGATACCGACCGGTCGGTGAGCCTGGCGGAGTTGGCGTCGGTGGTCAACGTGGGGCGCCACGGCATGTCCGTGGACCCGCAGCTGCCGGTCGCCATCGAGACGACCGCCTACTTCAAGCCGCTGCGGGCCGTGTATTCGAGCGGGATATGCGCTTCGGTGGTCGAGGTCGACCCCGAGACCGGTCGGGTGGCCGTGCTGCGCACGGTGCTGGGACATGACTGCGGGGTGGTCCTGAACCCGATGATCGTGGACGGGCAGATGTACGGGGCCTTCGCTCACGGGCTGGGCAACGCCCTCTACGAAGAGGCCTTCTACGGGGAGGACGGCCAGCCGCTGGCCACCAGCTACCTCGACTACGCCCTGCCGACCTCCATGGAGGTGCCCCGGCCGGAGCTGTTCCACGTGGTGACCCCCAGCCCGCTGAACCCGCTCGGGGTCAAGGGCGCCGGGGAGGGAGGGCTGATCCCGGTCCCGGCGGCCATCGCCAACGCGGTGGAGGACGCCCTGCGCCCATTCGGGACCCGGATCAACCAGCTGCCGCTGCCCCCGGCGCGGGTGGTGGCCGCCATCCACGGCCGGAACGAGCGGTGAGCGCACGGGCGGGAAGCGCCCCAGCCGGGCCGGTTCCCCGGCGGCGGCCATGGGTCGTCGGGATCTCCGGTGCCAGCGGCACCGAATACGCGGCGGCGGTCCTGCGCGGCCTGATCGACGCCGGCGAGCAGGTGGACCTCATCGTCAGCCGGGCGGCCCGGCTCACCCTTCGCGACGAGACGGGCATCGTGTTCCGGGCGTCGCGCTGGCGCGAGGACCTGGCCGCCTGGATAGAGCGCGACGTGGAAGCGGTGCGCACCTGGGCTATCGACGACATGGCCGCCGGGCCGAGCAGCGGCTCTTACCTCACCAAGGGCATGATCGTCGTGCCGGCCACCACCGCGTCGGTGTCCGGCATTGCCGTCGGCATGTCCAAAGACCTGCTGCAGCGGGCCGGTGACGTCACCCTCAAGGAGCGCCGGCCGTTGGTCCTGGTGGTGCGCGAGACCCCGCTGCGCCGCGCCACCCTCCTGCAGTTGGCCGACCTGTCGGCCGAGGGAGCCGTCATCATGCCGGCCAGCCCGGGCTTCTACACCGGGGCTTCTACTGCCCAGGCTCTCATCGACTTCGTGGCCGGCAAGGTGCTCGACGTCATAGGGGTGGACCACGACCTGTTCGAACGGTGGGAGGGGCAGCTGACAAAGGCCGCCGACGAGAAGGAGCAGGGATGACCGCCGCTCACGTCCGCAGCATCGCCCTCGTGGGCGGGACGGTCCGGACCTCGGGGAGGGCCGGGGCCGCCGAAGCCGTGCTGGTCGTCGGTGACAAGGTCGCCGCGGTCGGACCCGTCGAGGAGATTCGTAGCCTGGCCGGGCCCTCCACCACCGTCGTGGACCTGGCCGGGCGGACGGTGCTGCCGGCGATCACTGACAGCCACACACACTTCCACCGGGCCGCCCAGCTGACCGCCCACTTCCTGGACTTCACCGCGCTGGCGCCCCGATCGGTCGGCGACGTGCTGCGGATGGTGCAGGACCGTGCCGCGGTCCTACCGGCAGGGTCGTGGATCCAGGGCGACAACCTCTCAGCCCACGCCCTGGCCGAACGCCGCCTGCCGACCAGGACCGAGCTCGACGCCGTGTGCGCTCACCGGCCGGTGATACTGCGCACCGTCGGCAAGCACGGCATCGCCGCCAACTCCGCCGCCCTGGGGGCAGCGGGTATCACCCGCGACACCCCCGACCCGGTCGGCGGTCGTATCGAACGGGACGAGATGGGGGAGCCCAACGGAATCCTCCACGAGACCGCCAAGCTGCGCCTGGACGCGGTGCGCGCCGACACCGTCGTCCCGGCGCTGGACGTCAACAGCCGGCTCGATGCCCTGGAGGCGGGCATCGAGCAGTTGAGCCGTTGCGGCATCGCCGAGATCCACGAGATCGTCCAGAGCCCCGACGAGATGGCTGACTACGAGCGCCTTCGGGAGCAGGGGCGGCTCCGGGCCCGGGTGGTGTTCTACGTCCGGGTGGTGGAGGGACAGGCCACCGTCGGGGACCTCCGCCGCATCGGTCTGCGGACCGGCTTCGGTGACGACTGGCTGCGCCTGGGCGGGGTCAAGGTCAGTATCGACGGGTCCTGCACCCTGCACAACGCTGCCATTTACGACGGTTACCTGGACCAACCGGAGAACCAGGGGCTGGTCCGGGTGGAACCAGCTGACCTCGACCGGCTAGTGGCCGACGCGGCCGCCGGAGGTCTCCAGGTGGCGGTGCACGCCATCGGCCAGCGAGCCGTGGACATGGCCCTCTCCGCACTGTCCGGAGCGGCCGCCATCCCCGGCTCACTCGGGCTGCGCCACCGGGTGGAGCACGCCTACCTGGCGCCGTTGCCGTCCCAGCTGGAGCGACTGCGTGACCTGAAGGCGGTGGTGTCGACCCAGCCGGCGTTCCTGTGGGTCAACGGTGACTCGTGGCCGGCCATGTTCGGGGCCGCTGACACCGACCGGATGATGCCCATGGCGTCCCTGCTGGCCCTCGGGATCCCCACCCAGATCAACACCGACTACCCGAACGCCCCGCTCGACCCGTTCTGCAACCTGCGGGCCGCGGTCGAGCGGCGCACCCGGGAGGGCGCGATCGTGGGGGCGGCGGAGGCCGTCACCGCTGGGCAGGCCTGGTCCCTGGCCACCGAGGGGTCGGCATTCAGTGCGTTCGAGGAAGCCCGGAGGGGCCGGATCGAGCCGGGCTATCTGGCCGACCTGGTGGTGCTGTCGGGCGACCCGGTCGTGGCAGGGCATTTCGACGGGCTGTCGGTGGACGCCACCGTGGTCGGCGGACACTGTACCTGGGCCACCCCTGATCTGGGCGGACTGGCGGCCGGCGCCGTGGCTGCCGCCCGCTGACACCGGGCCGTCCGCCCCCGGCCGCTACTGGTCCGGGGGCCGGTCCCGCCGAATGCAGCGGAAACCCAGGTGGGACATGGACGAATCGACCTGCTGGGCCTGTCGGGCGGCCGGCCGGTAACGCTGGCAGTAGTTGGGGGCGCACAGGTGCGAGCCCCCCTTGACTACCCGGCGGGGCAAGTGGGCCCCACCCGGCTCGTTCAGGTCGAAGCTGTCGG
>JAKAXG010000578.1 GCA_021827225.1 Actinomycetes bacterium
GCAGGACCGAGATGCCGATGCGGGCCTCGGCCCGGGCCAGGGCCGCCCCCAGGCAGAAGTGCTCGCCGAAGCCGAACGCCAGGTGAGGCTGGGAGAAGCCCCGCTCCATGTCCAGGTCGTCGGGGCGGTCGAACACCGCGTCGTCGTGGTTGGCCGACGCGTAGGCCAACCAGAGCGACGCCCCGGCCGGTATGGCGGTCCCGCCGACCTCGCAGTCCTCCACGGCCACCCGGTACAGGCCCTGCACCGGGGCCTCCAGCCGGAGCATCTCCTCCACGAACGGCTCCACCAGGTCCGGCTCGGACCGCAGCCGGGCCGCCAGCTCCGGGTCCTCGGCCAGCCGGCGCAGCGAGAACGCCAGCAGCTTGGTGGTGGTCTCGTTGCCGGCCACCAGGAACTGGTTGAGCATGCCCAGGATCTCGGGCAGCTCCAGCGCGTCCCCGTCGGGCAGGCGGGCGGTGGCCAGCTCCGACAGCAGGTCCTGCTCCGGCTCCCGGCGCCGCTGCTCCACGAGGGCCTCGAAGTACGAGAAGAACTCCGCCTGGGAGACCAGCATCGACCTGAGCTGGTCCTGGCCGAGCTGATGGTTGCCGATGGCCACGGTGAAGTGGTCGGACCACCGCTTGAAGTCGGCCATGTCGGATCGGGGCACACCCAGGCGGTCGGCGATCACCGACAGCGGCAGCGGCACGGCGAACCGGGTGACGAACTCGACCGGGCCGGACGCCTCGAAGCCGTCCACCAGCCCCTCGGCGATGGAGCGGATCACCCCCTCGGACTCCCGCACCCGGCGCTGGGTGAAGGCCCGGTTGACCAGGTTCCGCTGGCGCCGGTGCAGGGGAGGGTCGGCACTGAGCAGGACCTTGGTGCGGCCCCGGTTCACCCGGCGCAGGACCGACTCGATCCCGTCCCCGGACCGCCCGGCGAGCGTCTGGATGCCCTCCGCCATCTGGCGGGCCAGCACCGGGCCGGTAGCCATCCGGGAGGAGAAGGCCTCGGGATGGCGCAGCACGTGGGCCACGTCCTCGTAGCGGGTGACGACGAACGACTCGATGTCGTCGACCCACACGACGGGAGCGGCCTCGCGCAGCTGTTCGAAGATCGGGTACGGGCAGCGCACCGCGTCCTGGTCGAGGCGGAACAGCCGCTCGTGGTCAGAGGCCGGTTCGCCCGCCCCGGCCGCGTGCTCGTTGACAGCCGTCATCTGGCAGTCCTCGAGTCGACAGCCGTAACTGAGACGGGCAGTGGGGCGTCGGCCACCTTCAGCAGCTGCTTGCCGAGGTTGGCTCCTTCGAACAGCCGCCGCAGCGTCAGCGGGGCGTTCTCGAGCCCGGAGCGGATGTCCTCCTCGTAGTGGATCTCCCCCGCCTCGACCCACTCCCGCAGCTGCCGGCGGCCCTCCGAGAAGCGGTCGTGGTAGTCCCCGAGCAGGAAACCCTGCATCCGGGAGCTGCGCAGGCAGAGGTTGAAGTAGCTGGACGGTCCCGGCGGCAGGCGGCGGGGCACGTAGCCGCTCGAGATGTTGCCGCACAGCACGATCCGGGCGTGACGCCGGATCCGGCGCAGCACCGAGTCCAGCAGGTCGCCCCCGACATTGTCGAAGTACACGTCCACGCCTTCGGGGGCCAGCTCGTCGAGGCGCCTGCCCACCGGGCCGGCCTTGTAGTCGACGGCCCCGTCGAAGCCGGCCCGCTCCACCAGCCAGGAGCACTTGGCCTCCCCCCCGGCCACACCGATCACCCGGCAGCCGAGGATCCTGGCGATCTGCCCCGCCACCGACCCGGTCGCGCCGGCCGCCCCCGAGACCACCACCGTGTCACCGGCCCTGGGCTGGCCGACGTCGGTGAGCCCGAAGTAGGCGGTGAGACCGGTCGTGCCGTAGATACCGAGCATCGCCTGCGGGGGCACGCCGTCGGGGACCACGGTGAGGCCGGATCCGTCGCTCACGTGCCAGTCCTGCCAGCTGAGCATTCCCTGCACCAGCGTTCCGGGCCGGTAACCCGGATTCCTGGACTCCACCACCTGCCCGACCGCGTACGCCTGCATCACCTCGCCGACCTCGAGCGGGGCCCGGTAGGAGCCTCCCGGCAGGAGCCAGCCCCGCTGGGTCGGGTCGAAGGACAACCACATCACCCGGATCAGAACCTGCCCGGCGCCGATCGCCGGGACCGGGCCGGTCCGCATCTCGAAGTTCTCGTCGCCGACCAGGCCCTCCGGCCGGCTGACCAGCACCAGAGAACGGTTCACATCACCGGACATCCACACCCCCGCAGATCCAACTCAAACTAACATATTGATGAATTACTTACGGCGTCGTCCGGGCTCAGAGACCGGCGCCGGCCCACCACGCCTCGAAGGCCGGCCGCACCGCGGCCGACACCGGCTCGATCAGCATCCCGGTCGGCGACCGCACATAGGTGAACCCCCCGTAGCCCTCCTGGGGCGGCCGGCTGGCCGCCTCGAGGGTCCAGCCGGCCGCCACCAGCTTCTCCGTGGTGGCAGCCACATCTTCGACCCAGACCCCCATGTGGTGGACGCCGGGGGCGTCGTCTCCTCCCCACACGGACCCGGGCGGCCCCTGCAGCAGCTCCACGTGGACCGGGCCCTCCGTCGAGTAGGTGAATCTCAGGTCCAGCTCGGTGAAGCCGGAGGCGGGTGTCCACACCGGCTGCCGGCGGTGCTGTGGTTCCGCCCAGTGGAGACCGAGACCGGTGGACAGCTCGTGCATGGCCAGGTCGAGGTCGGGCACACGGGTCCCCACATGGAACAGCTGCGAGAAGTCGATCACTCGAGGCTTCCTCCGGTAGCGGTCGTCGGGACCTGGGCGCCAGGGTCCGCTCCGCCGTCGGCATCCCACGGCAGTTCGGGTACGTCGACGAAGCGCTCGCTCAGGTGGGCGGTGTCGTTGAAGCAGCGCACCGTCCAGCGGTCACCGTGGACCACGAGGTGCGATATGGAGGCGTTGTCCGGGGTGGTGAAGGCGAACCGCCGGGATCCCGCCGCCTCGGCCAGGATCCGCCCGATGACCCCGCCGTGGCTGAAGACGGCCACGGTCTCCCCCCGGTGGCGTCCGGCGATGGCCGCCACCGCGGCGGTGATCCGCCGGCGGAACTCCCCGTCGGGCTCGGATCCGGGCGGCAGGTCCCAGCGCTCCTCCTCCATGATCCGCCTGGCCATGGGATGGCCCTCGGCGAAGTAGCGGCGGGCCCGGCCCCCCTCCCACTCGCCCAGGTGCACCTCCCGCAGGTCCGGTTCCACCCGGGGCTCCATCCCGAGCAGCCGCAGCAGCGGGGCGGCCGTCTCCCGGGTCCGGGCCAGGGGGGTCACGTAGATGGCGGCCAGCGCCTCGCCCGCCAGCCGGGCCGCCACCCGTTCGGCCTGGGCCCGGCCGTGGGGGTGGAGGGGAGGGTCGGCGTGGCCCATCACCATCCGCCAGTCGTCGGTCGCCGCCGTCAGCTCCGACTCCCCGTGGCGCACGAGGAGCAGGTGCGAGGCCGAGTCGGCGGCCCGGAAGCGGGTCTGGCGGAGACCGGACGGGGAGATCACCGGCGCCCCGGGCTATCGGGTGATCACGGTGCAGGCGCTGATCCCCGGCGCTCCGTACACGTGGGTGAACGCCGCCTTCGGGCCTCCCGGGACCTGGCGGTCGCCGGCCTGGCCGCGGAGCTGGAGCACGTTCTCGTAGACCTGCCTGAGCCCGCTGGCTCCGATGGGCTCGCCGTTGGCCAGGCAGCCGCCGTCGGTGTTGACCGGGATCCGACCGCCGATCTCCGTGGCCCCCGAGCGCAGCAGGGCCTCCTGCTCCCCGTCCTTGCA
>JAKAXG010000579.1 GCA_021827225.1 Actinomycetes bacterium
CGCGCTGTGGTCGAGCAGGGGGCGACCGTCGGAGCGGGAGCGGTTGTCACCAACGACATGGTGGTTCCCGCCGGGGCGCTGGCCGTCGGCGTGCCGGCGACGATCAAAGAGAACCGGTCGGATGCGGCCAGGATCACCGGCATGGCTGAGCTCTACGCCCGAAACGCCGAGCGCTACCGGGACGAGCTCCGCCGGCTGGACTGAACGGCACCAAGCCGGCGCCGAGCCGGGGCCGGCCCGGCGCCGGACGACCCGTCCTAGCGGCGGTCGGCGGCGTCGTCCGGGCGGAGAACCGCCCCCTCCCAGCCGTCGAGCTCCAAACGCGGCGCACCGGTGAGCCCCGTGTAGGCCCCGGCCACGTGCTGCCACTGCCCGGGGAGGAGCCCGGCCACCAGCAGCGTCCCCCCGGCTCTCACTTTGCGCGAGCACGCCGCGGCGATCGCCGCGTGCGTCGCCGCGGTCACGTTGACCATCACCAGATCGGCCGAGGCGTCCGGGACCTCGGCCACCGGGGTGGTCGAGGCCGCAATCTTCGATTGCACACCGTTTCGGGCGGCGTTGGCCTCGGTGACCGAGACCGCCGCCGGGTCGATGTCCACGGCCGTCACGGAGCGGGCGCCGAGGACGGCGGCGGCCACGGCGAGGATCCCCGATCCGGTGCCGACGTCCAGCACGTCCGCGCCTGCCGGCCGGTGCCGGTCGAGCCAGGCCAGCAGCATCCGGGTGCTGGGATGGGTGCCGCTCCCGAAGCACGGGCCCGGATCGATCTCCAGCGAGATGCGGCCGGACTCGACCGTGACCGTTCGCCAGGCGGGGACCACCATCAGGCCTTCTCCCACCGGTACCGGCTGGACCCAGGCTTTCCAGGCGTCCCGCCAGCCGGTGTCGGTCACCGCCTCGGCGGTGGCGTCGAGCGATCCGCCCAGGCGCCCCGCCACCGAACGGGCCGCCTCGGGGGTGGGGAACCCGGCCAGCAGGGTGGTGCCGTCCGGGTCGTCGCGCACCTCGACCGCGGTGGCGCCCTCCGCCCACAGAGCCGTCGCCGCCAGCTCGACGGGGTCGACGGGGACGCCGCTGTCGGGGGGCGTGCGCCCGGGCGGCGGAACCCCTCGGAGGCGGACCCGCACCAGCACCGTCTCGTCTTCCATGTCCCGATCATTGCGCGCCGGGGCCGGCCCGACCCTCCTTGGGCGCCGCCACCGAGGGCAGAGGGCCTCCACCACCTCCGGCGGTTCCGGATCGTCCACCTCGCGGCGCCATGAAGGGTGGCGGGGCGGTCACAACCGTATGATCGACTCGTAATCGTTACGGCGAACCGGGGGAGGTGACTGGACTGTCGGGGGACACCGGAGCTGCACCTTTCGTGCCATTCCTGGCCCGGGAGCGGGAACTGGCGTGGTTGGGGGAGCAGTGGCGGGCCGCGGTGGACGGCCCGGCCCGCTTCGTCCTGGTGGTCGGCGAGCCCGGGATCGGAAAGTCGCGCCTGGTGCACGAGTTCAGCGCCTCCGTGTCGGCAGAGGGGTACCGGGCCTTCACTCTGGTGTGCCGCCGGCCCAGCGCGTTGACGCCGCTGCAACCCTTCGGCGCCATCATGGGCAGCGTCCCCGACGATCCGGACATGGCGCTCGCGTGGCTGGAAGCCTGCGGTGGGCTCGGACCGACGCTGCTGGTGATCGAGGACGCCCACTGGGCCGACCCGAGCACCATCGAGGTGGTCGGCGCCGCGTCGCGGCTGAAGGCCCCCCTGCTCCTGGTCCTGACCGCCCGTCCCGAGCCGGTCCCCGGATCTCAGAGCCGGGTGTCGCCGGCCAGGAGACTGCACCTGGAGCGCCTGTCCCCGCCGGACGCCCGCCGCATGGTGGAGCTGGTCCTCGACGAGGAGCTAGGTGACGAGCTGGTCGATGATCTCGTGGCCCGAGCCGAGGGCGTGCCCCTCTACCTCGAGGAGCTGGCCCGCCACGCCGCCGCCCACGGATCGGTGGATCCCACCGTCATCCCCGACACGCTGATGGCCGTCATCGCCTCCCGGCTGGACCGGTTGGGCGACTCCGTGCGGGTCGCCCAGATGGCTTCGGTGGTGGGACGGGAGTTCGACGTGGAGACGGTCAGGGTCCTCTGCGATCTCGACGACGGGCAGATCGAGAAGCACCTGTGGAGACTCGCCGAGCACGCCGTGCTCAACCCTTCCACCGTCCCGATCCACACGATGTCCTTCCGGCACTCACTGATCCGCCAGGCCGCCTACGCGTCCCTCGGCGCGCCGGAACGGCGCCGGGCTCATTCCGCGGTGGCCGACATGCTGCTGGCGGCGGGGCGCGCCGCCGCGGAGCCGCAGATCGCCGCCTACCACCTGGCGGCGGCGGCGCGCTTCGGCGAGGCGGTGGCCATGTGGCGCAACGCCGCCCGGGCGGCCCGGCGCCACGCCCGGTTCAACGAGGCCGCCGGCCACGAGCGACAGGTCCTGGCCCTCCTCCCGGACCTCGAGGAGAGCCACCGCGATTCGGTGGAGTTGAAGGCCCGCAGTCGGCTGGCCATGTGTCTCACGGCCGTCGACCAGGGTGCCCCCGAGATACTGAGCCAAGCCGTCCGGGCGCAGGAGCTGGCCCGGGTGTACGGCGACGAGCAGACACTGCTCGACACCTATCTCATACTCCTGCCGTACTGGCAGGCCGGAGCGGACTACCGGTCGATCGACGCCGCCCTGCCGGAGATCCGGGAGCTGACCCGGCGGGTCGCGGATCCGGGCTACCGATACAGCCTTTCCGTGGTGGAGGCCTGCGTGCGGCTCTGGCAGGGGTCGCTCGGGGAAGGGCTCCGCCAGCTGGGTGAGATGTTCGAGCGGGGAGGCATCCCCCTGCGGGAGAGCCTGCGGAGCCTGCCGCCTCTGAACCCCCCTACCGTGTTGATGCGATCGTCGTCGCGGGTGGCCGCCGCCCTCGGCCTGTGGCTGACCGGCGACGCCCGCTCGGCTTGGCGGCTGGTGGACGACACCCTGCTGTTCGCCTCCGAGCGGGGCGTGCCGGCGGCCCACGCCGTGGCGTCGGCCACGGCCGCCCTCATCGCTCAGCTGGACGGGGACAGAACCCGGGTTGCCGGGCTGGCCAGGCAGGCCGAGCGGGCCCCGGCGGAGACCGCCACCCTGCAGTGGCGGAGCTGGGGAGCCGCGCTGCGCCGCTGGGCCGAGGGCGGGACCGGTAACGCCGACATCCCCGGACCCATGCTGCGACCCTACTTCCTGATGCTGGCGGCCGACGACGACGCGGTCGCCCCCGGGGATGCGCTGCGCATGCTGGACGAGGCCCTCGACACGGCGCGCGCCACCGGCGAGCAGTTCTGCGAGGCGGAGCTTTTGAGGATCCGGGGCCGGGCCCGGCAGCGGCAGGGGGACCCGGACGGGGCGGCCGCCGATTTCCGCCAGGCCGTGTCCGTCGCCCGGTCACAGCTGGCGAGGGCCCTCGAGCTGAAGGCGCTCACCGACCTGGTGGCCCTCGGGGACGAATCGGCCCGAGGGCGGCTCCAGCAGGTCCTGGCCAGTCTCAGGCTCGACGGGCCCCAGCTGACGGTCCGGGAAGCGGCCCGGGTGCTCGGCGCCTCCTAGCCCCGCCGCCGCCCGGCGGGACCGCCGCCGCCCGCCGGGACCGCCACCGCCCGGTCGGTCAGGCCGGGACCGCCCGGTCAGCCCGTGGTGGACGTCGTCGCCGGCGCCGGGAATGCGGGAACGGTCGATGTCGTGGTGGTGGTTCCGACGTCGGTGCTGGTGGTCGTGGTCGCCGGGGCGGTGGTGGTGCTGTGGCCGGCCGGCGGAACGGTCACCC
>JAKAXG010000580.1 GCA_021827225.1 Actinomycetes bacterium
GCGGGTCGCCCGACAGCGAGTCGCCGTTCGGATCAGGCGGGAGCTACTCCGGCGGATCGTCCGGCGCCGGCTCGGCCGCCAGCGGCTCGCCGACCGACGTCTCCGCCATCGCCGCCAAGATCTCCCCGGCCCTGGTGGACATCAACACCACGTTCAACTACCAGAGCGCGTCGGGCGCCGGCACCGGCATCGTGCTGACATCCAACGGTGAGATCCTCACCAACAACCATGTCATCAACGGGGCCACCTCCATCCGCGTCACCGACATCGGCAACGGCAGGACCTACAAGGCCACCGTGGTCGGCTACGACTCCACGGCCGACGTGGCCGTGCTGAAGCTGCAGGGGGCGTCGGGACTCCAGACCGCCCACCTCGCCAAGTCGTCGTCGGTCAAAGTCGGTGACCCGGTGGTGGCTCTGGGCAACGCCGGCGGCGCCGGGGGCACCCCGAGCAGCGCCGGCGGGTCGGTCACCGCCTTGAACCAGGCCATCACCGCCAGCGACGAGCTGGACGGCACCTCCGAGCAGCTGGCCGGGCTCATCCAGGTCAACGCCGACATCCAGCCCGGCGACTCCGGCGGGTCGCTGGTCAACAGCTCCGGCCAGGTGATCGGCATGGACACCGCCGCCTCGTCGGGCTACTCGCTGCAGTCGCAGACGAACCAGGGCTACGCCATCCCCATCGACACCGCCCTGTCCATCGCCCACCAGATCGAATCCGGCAACTCCTCGCCGACCGTGCACGTGGGACCCACCGCCTTCCTCGGGGTGCTGATCTCCTCGTCGGGGGGCGGGCAGGGCTACGGCTACTACGGAGGCTTCGGTAACGGCCCGGCCGCGAGCGGGGCGGCCGTCAGCAGCGTCGTGCCCGGCGGGGCAGCGGCGACGGCGGGCATAACGGGAGGCGACACCATCACCGCCCTGAACGGCCGGAGCATCTCCAGCGCCTCCGCCCTGAGCGGCGCCATGGCCCAGGAACGACCGGGTGACCGGGTCCAGCTGAGCTGGGTGGACGCCTACGGGCAGTCCCACACCGCCACCGTCGACCTGGGCAGCGGGCCTCCGGCCTAGCCCCGGCCGAGCCCGCCCCGCCCGGCCGCCGGCCCGCCCCAGCCGGCGCCGGTGGCCCCGGTTCCCGTCCGCCCGCCGACCCACCCGCCCCGGTGGGGTCCCGGGCGGGGACCGGGGCTCAGGCGCGATCGAACACGGTGACCACCTCCACGTGGAAGGTGTGGGGGAACAGGTCGACGGGGGTGACCGAGCTGGCCCGGTAACCGGCGGCCCGGAGGAGGCCGGCGTCGCGCCCGAGGCTGCCGGCGTCGCAGCTGACCAGCACCAGCCGGGCCGCCCCGCTGGCCGCCGCCACCGCCACCCCGGCGCGGCCCAGCCCGTTGCGGCTGGGGTCGGCCACCACCAGGTCGGCCGGCTGCGCACGCCAGCGGGTGACGTCGGCGCGCCGGATCAGGACGGGCAGATCCCGCAGGTTGTGCCGGGCGTCGGCCACGGAGGCCGCCGCCCCCTCCACGGCCGTCACCGACCACCCCCGCTCGGCCAGCACCCCGGCGAAGAGGCCCACGCCGCTGTAGAGGTCGAGCGCCCGGCCCGGCCTACCCGTGGCGGCGGCGGCGCCGGTCACGAGAGCAGCCAGGGCGTCCACGCCGTCGGGCCGGGTCTGGAAGAAGGACCGGGCCGATATGCGCCACAACCGGCCGGCCGCTTCCTCCCGGTAGTGGCTGCGGCCCACGTCCGCCGGCAGGTGGGCGTCGATCCCGCCCGGGGTGGTCGCCGCCAGGCGCTCCCCGGTGCGGGCCCCGCAGCGCAGTACGACCTCCTCGGCTCCCGGGTAGCGCCCGTCGACCACCAGGTCGGCCAGCAGCGGGTGGATCACCAGGCAGCCGGGTACGGGGACCACGTCGTTCGAGCGCAGGGCCCGCAGCCCGGCCCGGCCATCCTCGCCGACCCCGGCGCGCAGCGTGGTGCGGTAGGCCCACGGCCCGAGCTCGACGGTGGGCTGCAGCGGCGGCGGCTCGACCCGGCCGATCCGGCGGATCGCCTCGGCGATGATGTCCGCCTTGAACCGCCGCTGGGCGTCCGGGGTGATGTGCTGCCACTGGCACCCCCCGCAGCCGTCGGAGACGTGGCCGCACGGCGGAACGGCGCGGTCGGGTGAGGCCTCGAGCACCTCGACGGCGTGACCGGCGGCGTGGCGGGCGTGCTCGGCGGTGATCCTGGCCCGGACCAGCTCGCCGGGCAGCGCCCCGCTGACGAAGACCACCCGGCCGGACCCGTCGCGGGCCACGGCCGACCCGTTGGAGGCCATCGCCGTGGCCGTGAGCTCTACGTCGGTCCCGGCGGACGCTTCCACCCCTGCAGTGTAGGGACGGCCGCCCTCCGGCCACGGGAGCGGTTGGGGGGGCGGGCGGGGCTGTGGGTATGACCAATGACGCCGCGGCGACTCCCGAGAAAGGCAAGGAGACCCCCATGCCCGACGACCGACTGATACCCGAACCGACGGTGTTCATGCTGTTCGGCGCCACCGGGGACCTTTCCCACCGGCTGGTGCTGCCGGCGTTCTTCCGCCTGGCGCAGGCCGGCCTGCTGCCCGAGGACTGGCGCCTGGTGGGCAACGGTCGCGGCGATGTCTCGCACGAGCACTTCCAGGACCGGGTCCGCCAGAGCCTGGAGCAGTTCGGGCCCAAGCCGTCCGAAGGCCCCTGGGACGACTTCGCCAGCAAGCTCCGCTTCGCCGGGGGCGGCTTCGAGGCGTCGGACCCCGGCAGCCTCCTCGACGTGCTCAAAGAGGCGGAGTCCGAGCTGGGGGGCAGCCCCCAGCGGATCCACTACTTCGCGGTGCCGCCGACCGCGTTCGCCACCCTGACCGAGGGTATAGGCGAGCACGGCCTGGCCGAGCGGTCCCGGGTGGTCTACGAGAAGCCGTTCGGCACCTCCATGGACTCCTTCCAGGAACTCGACGACAGGGCGCACTCCGTCTTCGAGGAGAACCAGATCTACCGGATCGACCACTTCCTCGGGAAGGAAGCCACCCAGTCGATCCACGTGGCCCGCTTCGGGAACGGCCTGTTCTCCAGCGCCTGGGACCGTCACCACATCGAGAGCGTGCAGATCGACGTGCCCGAGACCCTCGACGTGGGGATGCGGGCCGGGTTCTACGACTCGACCGGCGCCATCCTCGACATGCTGGTCACCCACCTGTTCCAGCTGGCGGGTGAGGTGGCGATGCGCACGCCGCGCTCGTTGGACGCCGAGCACATCGCCGAGGCCCGGGAGGAGATCATCGGCTGCTTCCGGCCGCTCACCTACGACGACGTGGTGGTGGGCCAGTACGAGGGTTACCGGGACATCGACGGGGTGCCGGCCGACTCGCGCACCGAGACGTTCGTCGCCGCCCGGATGTGGGTGGACAACGAGCGGTGGCACGGCGTCCCGTTCCTCCTCCGCACCGGCAAGTGCATGGCCGAAAGCCACCAGCGCGTCAGCGTCCGCTTCAAGGAGCCGGCCGAGACCATGGCCGGCATGTTCGCCGGCTGCAACACCCTCAGCTTCGAGCTGTCCGGGGACGGCGAGATCGACCTGTCCCTGGTGACGAAGCGGCCGGGGCCGACACCGGAGCTGGCCGCGGCGTCCGCCCGGCTGCCGTTCGGCCAGGCCTTCCACACCCCGTCGCTCCCCGCCTACTCCCGCCTGATCCACGACGTGCTGCTCGGCGACCGGTCGCTGTTCACCCGGCCCGACGGCCTGCGCCACGTGTGGGAGGTGGCCGGCGGGCTGCTGCTGGACAAGCCCGAGCCGG
>JAKAXG010000581.1 GCA_021827225.1 Actinomycetes bacterium
GACCGACAGGACCTCCTCGGGACCCATGAAGGGGCTGTCGATGCGGGCCGGGGCCTTGGCGAAGGTGCAGTACCCGCAGCGGTCGCGGCACAGCATGGTCAGCGGGATGAAGACCTTCGGGGAGAAGGTGACCCGCTTGCCGTGGGCTCGGTCCCTGATCTCCCGGGCCTGGCGCATCAGATGGTCCATGTCGGTCACGCTACCGTCCCTTCCACGGGCCCCTCCGTCCGCGTGCCGAGGTCCTCCCGATCGGGCTGCCTGCCGCCCGGCCGGGCCGGCGATCCATCGTTCGGGACGGCGTTGTGGGCGGGGGGCCAGGTCCTTATCTAGGGTCGGCGGCCATGGGACGTTTCGACGGGCAGGTTGCGCTCATCACCGGTGGCGCCAGGGGCATGGGACGCAGCCACGCCCTGGCCCTGGCCCGGGAGGGCGCCGACATCGCCATCATCGACGTGTGCCACGACCTGCCGTCGATCCTCTACCCGCTGGCCAGCGCCGCGGACCTGTCCGAGACGGCCGACATGGTGTCGGGACTGGGCCGCAGGGTGCTGGCCCGGGCGGTCGACGTGCGCGACTTCGAACACGTGGCCGCGGTCGTGGACGAGACGGTGGCGACCTTCGGCCGGCTGGACATAGTGGTCGCCAACGCCGGGATCAGCGGGGGGGACTCCATCCAGGCGGCCTCGCCGGCGCAGTGGAGCGACGTGATCGGCGTGAACCTCACCGGTGTGTTCCACGCCTTCCGGGCCGCCGCCCCCCAGATGGCCGGCCAGAACTACGGCCGGTTGATCGCCATATCGTCGATGATGGGCCGGGGGCCCACGCCCGGCATGGGGGCCTACACCGCCTCGAAGTGGGGGGTGATCGGCCTGGTGAAGAGCACCGCCCAGGACCTGGCCCGCTTCGGCGTCACGGTCAACGCCATCGCCCCGGGCAATATCGACACCCCGATGATCCGCAACGACTTCCTGTACCGGAAGGTGCGGCCCGACCTCGAGAACCCCGGCTTCGACGACGTGGTGGGCTTCATCGGCATGCTCCACGCCCAGCCCGACCCCGTCCTGGCGCCGGAGGAGATATCGGCGGCGGTGCTGTTCCTGGCCGGACCCGACGCCCGGCACATGACCGGGGCGGTGCTGGACGTGAACGCCGGCGCCTCCGCCCGCTACACGGCGTGAGCGTGGCGCGGACGGGCCGGCCGGCCGGCAGATACTTGACGCTTATCAAATATCTGACTATCGTGGACTGGAGAGTCCACAAGAGGGGAGACGAATGACCTGGGACACCGGCGACCGCTACGTGGTCATTTCCGCTGACACCCATGCAGGCGCCGACCTGCGCGACTACAAGCCGTACCTGCCCTCGTCCCTGCACGATGAGTTCGATGCGTGGGCCGACACCTACGTCAGCCCCTTCGATGACCTGATCATCGCCACCGCCAAGCGCAACTGGGACTCCGAGTTCCGCATGGCCGAGATGGACGCCGACGGGGTGGCGGCGGAGATCCTGTTCCCCAACACGGTGCCCCCGTTCTTCCCGACCAGCCCGAACATCACCATCAGCCTCCCGCGCACCAAGGATGAGTTCGACAAGCGCTGGGCCGGCGTCCAGGCCCACAACCGCTGGCAGATCGACTTCTGCTCTCTGGCTCCGACCCGCCGGCGGGGGCTGGTCCAGATCTTCCCCAACGACGTCGATCTGGCCATGAAGGAGATCAGGTGGGGTGCCGAGCAGGGCTGCTTCGGCGGCGTCCTCGTGCCGGCCGTGTCTCCCGGCGACGAGGTGGTCGCCCCCCTGTTCCACACCCGCTACGAGCCGATCTGGGCGCTGTGCCAGGAGATGGACCTGACGGTCGTCCAGCACAGCGGGGCCGGCAGCCCGATCATGCCCATGGACCAGCCGGCGTCCAACCCGGTCCTCATCACCGAGATGGCCTCGTGGGCCCAGCGGACGGTCAACCATCTGATCCTGGCCGGCGTGTTCGAGCGCTACCCGGACCTGCGCTTCGTGCCGACCGAGCAGGGCACCCTGTGGGTGAGGGGCCAGGTGATGATGCTCGACGCCATGGTGCCGACCATGAAGTCGCAGGCGGCCAACCGCACCTACGGCATCTTCGGCGGCTCCTCGGTGGACCAGCTCACCATGGCGCCCAGCGAGTACGTCAAGCGCAACTGCTACTTCGGCGCCTCCGCTCTCAGCCCGTACGAGTCCGCCATGATCGACTGGCTCGGCGCGGACCACATCCTGTGGGGCAGCGACTACCCCCACGAGGAGGGCACGACCCCCGACTCCAAGACCGCGATCCGCTGGGCGCTGCACAACCAGCCGGTGGAGCGGTGCCGGAAGATCCTGGCCGGCAACGCGGCCCGGCTGTACCGGTTCGACCTGGAGGCTCTGGCCCCCGTCGCGGCGGAGATCGGCCCGTCGGTGGAGGAGACCCACCAGCCGCTGGGTGACACCGGCTACGTGGCCCCGCTGGCCTTCGCCGCCCGCCCGTTCGAGGGTGGACTGGCCCTGAAGCGCCTGGCTCCGGCCCGGAGCTAGGCGGCGTCGCGGGCGCGACGCGCTCAGGGCATGCGGCCGGGGGTGCCGGGGCGCGCCCGCCGCGTCAGGTATTGAATGTCACTGTGACCGATTCCGCACCCGCCCGTCCCGACGCCAGCACCGGCGCGTTCCAGGCCGACGCCTCGACGTCACCGACCGGGGGGAGTGCGTTCCCCCCGATCGGTGACTACGCCTTCCTGTCCGACTGCGAGAACAACTGCCTCATCGCTCCCAGCGGGGCGGTCGAGTGGATGTGCATGCCCCGGCCCGACTCGCCGTCGGTCTTCGGCGCGCTGCTCGACCGTGGCGCCGGCAGCTTCAGGGTCGGTCCCTACGACCAGATAGTGCCCGCCGCCCGGCGCTACCTGCCGGGCAGCCTGATGCTGGAGACGACCTGGCAGACCCGCACCGGCTGGATGATCGTGCGTGACGCCCTGTGCATGGGCCCGTGGCACAACCTGAGCCAGCGGTCCAAGAGCCACCGACGATCGCCGACCGACTTCGACGCCGAGCACTGCCTGCTGCGGACCGTCAAGTGCGTCAACGGCTCGGTGGAGCTGGCCATGACCTGCGACCCGGTGTTCGACTACGGCTCATCGGAGCCGGTGTGGGAGTACGAGGGCGACGGTTACGGTCAGCTGGTCGCCACCGCCGACGGCTGCGATCTGCAGTTGCGGATCAGCACGGATATGCGACCGGGCATCGAGCAGCGGGGCATCAAGGCCCGTACCCGCATGGTCGAGGGCGACACCCACTTCGTCGCCCTCTCGTGGAGCCACCTGCCCGGCCCGGCCAGCTTCGGGGAGGCGGCGGAGCGCATGGCGCGCACGTCGGATCACTGGAGACAGTGGATCACCGAGGGGGACTTCCCCGATCACCGTTGGCGCAGCTACCTGCAGCGCAGCGCCCTGACCCTCAAGGGGCTCACCTACGCCCCGACCGGGGCGCTGCTGGCGGCGGCCACCACCAGCCTCCCGGAAACCCCCCACGGGGAGCGCAACTGGGACTACCGCTACGCCTGGGTCCGGGACTCCACCTTCGCCCTGTGGGGCCTCTACACCCTCGGTTTCGACCGGGAGGCCGACGACTTCTTCTACTTCATCGCCGACGCCTGCCGGGACGGCCAGAAGCTGCAGATCATGTACGGAGTCGGGGGTGAGCGCCAGCTGACGGAGCGGACCCTGCCCTACCTGTCCGGCTACGAGGGGGCGTCGCCGGTGCGGGTCGGCAACGGCGCCTACGACCAGAAGCAGCACGACGTGTGGG
>JAKAXG010000582.1 GCA_021827225.1 Actinomycetes bacterium
CCTGTGCGTGTCCTGGCGCGACCAGAGCCCTCGAGAAGAGGGCTCTGACCAGCACTTTTGTCGAAAAGTAAGAGTGGAGGTGGCGGGAATCGAACCCGCGTCCTTCGATGCCTCAACGGGCCTTCTCCGAGCGCATCCGGTGATCTGATCTCGGGCCCTCCACTCGCCACCGGCATCGGTGGAGGGCCCCAGTCGACGAAATTTCCCCGGCGGCCTGTCGACAGGACCGACGGGTGAGCCCTACTGGATGACGTCCGCTACCGACCCGCAGGGCTGGGGCCGGACGAACGGGCTGCTATTTAGGCAGCCAGCGCAAGCTGAGGCTTGGCGTTTGTTTATTGGTTCCGGCTCTTTAACGTGGTTCCGGAGACCACGGCTCGCTTCTCCCGCATCGACGACCGAAGTCGAAGCCGATCACCCCCTTGTCAAGGATCAACGTCACCAGTCTACCGGTGTCATACCGCCGTCCCGGCCCGGCTCGGGAGGGGACCGCAGCGGCGGGCGAGAGATCACGGGAGCTTTGTGTGCACAAGACCGCGCTATATGCATGAGTTCTGCACAGAAAACACCGGAAGCAACCGGTTCCCCGTCTCCCGTCCCCGTCCCCGGGGTCCAGGCCCGAGACGGGCCCCGGGGCCCAGGCCCGGGCGCCGTCGGTCCGCTAGCGGATCGGGCCCGGGGCCGGCCGCCGGCCCGGGACGACCCGGCCGCGCATGCGGACCAGGGCATCCACGTCGCCCGGGAGGACCGCCCCCAGGGTGTGGCCGCCGGCCACCACCAGCGTCACCGGCGAGCGGCTGGTGCGGGTCATGGCGGTGAGGGCGTCCTCATCGGGTGAGGCACCGCTGGCGGCGCCGACCGGCAGGGACATGTCGAGAGGCCGGGCCAGGTCCCAGTGCGGGTAGGGAACCGAGTGGATGGCGTCCCCCGCCAGGACGCCGGCGAAGTTCCCGTTCCAGTCCCGCAGCAGCCACACCCAGCCGGGGCGGGGCCCGGCGTACTGCTCGGCGAACGCCCGGATGGTGATCCAGCCGGGGGCCTCGCCGACGGGTCGCATCACGTCCGCCAGGCGCACCCCGTCGAGGGCCCGGTGAACCGCTCCGCTGCCGAGCTCCATCCGGGCCGACGCCAGGAGCCACCAGCCCATGAGGCCGACCAGGAAACCGTCGAAGAGGTCGCCGTTGCGTTCGGTGACGACCAGGCCGAGCAGCACCACCGCAGCGCCCAGCACCACACCCGTGCCCGCGGCGATCCGGGTGGCCTTCCAGCGGTCCCGGCCGGCCGCCCACACCACGGCGTGCAGGACCCGGCCTCCGTCGAGAGGCGAGGCGGGGATGAGGTTGAAGACGGCCAGGACGATGTTGATCCACGCCAGCCAGCCGAGGGCGGCCAGGACCAGGCTGCCGGCCCCGAGGTGGGCGATGCCGAGACGCGCCAGCCACAGGAACAGCCCGACCAGGGCGCTGGTGACCGGGCCGACGCCGGCCACCATCAGCTCGGTGCTCGGCCGGTTGGTGTCCCCCTCGATCCGGGTGACCCCTCCCATCCACGACAGGGTGATGCCGTCGACGGTGAGCCCGTAGCGGCGGGCCACCACAGCGTGACCCAACTCATGGAGCAGCACCCCGACCAGGAGGCCCACCGCGGTCAGGCCTCCGGCTACGGCATACGCGGCACCGGAGTGGCCGGGGGCCTCCACCGCGAAGCGGCTCTGGGCCAGCCCGCTGGCCACGAGACCCACCATCACCAGCAGGCTCCAGTGCAGCCCGACCCGTACCCCCGCCAGGCGACCGAGCCGGATGCTGTCTCTCATGGGCCCAGGCTACGCCTCCGGGCCGCGCTCTCGCGGCGGGCCTCCCGCTCGGCGTCGCGGGCAGCGATGGCGTGGCGTTTGTCGTAGAGCTTGCGGCCCCGGGCCAGGGCCAGATCGACCTTGGCCCGCCCGTCCTTGAAGTAGAGGGACAGAGGAACGAGCGTCAGGGATTCCTGACTGGTACGCCGGTTCAGCTCCTCGATCTGGCGGCGGTGCAGGAGCAGCTTGCGCCGGCGGTCGGGGTCGACCGCACCGAAGCCGGTGGCGAAGACGTACGGCGGTACGTGCACCCCGTAGAGCCACACCTCGCCGTCCTGGACCCGGGCGAAGCTGTCACGGAGCTGGGCCTTGCCCTCCCGGAGGGACTTCACCTCGCTGCCGACCAGGACCACGCCGGCCTCGTAGGTGTCGAGGATGTCGTAGTCGTGGCGGGCCCGCCGGTTCTGGGCGACGACCCGGTTGCGTTGGTCACGGACTTCACTCTTGGCGGCTCTGGCCATGGGCGACCCACGGTACCTTCGCGCCCGTGCTCCGTATCGGGAAAAAGTTCCTCGACCAGATGGTCTGCCACTCCCTCGACGGGTATCCCCTGGAGGTGTGCGGGCTGCTGGCCGGGGTGGTCGATGGTTCCGGTACCGCCGAGGTGCGCGCCGTGCACCCGGCGGACAACATCACCGGCTCCGCCCGGGTCTACGAGGTCGACCCCCGGTCCATGCTGCGTGCCGACCGGGAGGCGGAAGCGGCCGGTGGCCAGCTCCTCGGCGTGTATCACTCCCACACCCACACCGACGCCAAGCCCTCGCCGACCGACATCGCCTCCGCTCCCGATCCGGGCTGGCACTACATCCTGGTGTCGCTTCGTGACGAGCACCCGGCCGTTCGTAGCTGGAACATCGAGAACGGGAAGATAGAAGAGGAGATGGTGGTTCTAGAATGGTGATCACAGAGGTCGGCTTTGGGCCGGCCCGCCGCTATCAACCGTTTGGAGCTACCCGGTGACCGTTGACGTTCGTTTGCCTACCGTCCTGCGACCTTCTGCGGGTGGTCAGGCCACCGTCGCCGCCGAGGGGGCCACGGTCGGGGAGGTCTTCGAGGACCTCATCCGCCAGCACCCCGGGCTGAAGACCCAGCTGCTCACCGACGAGGGCGAGCTGCACCGCCACCTCAACGTGTTCCTCAACGATGACGACATCCGCTATCTGGGCAAGCTGGACGCCAAGGTCGGCGACACCGACACCCTGACCCTGATGCCGGCGGTGGCGGGCGGGGCGGCCTGATGGCCCGCTACGAGAGCGTGCTCGACCTGGTCGGCAACACGCCGATGGTGGACATCAGCGTGCTCAGCCCGAACCCCAAGGTCGCCATCGTGGCCAAGCTCGAGGGGTGGAACCCGGGCGGCTCGGTGAAGGACCGGGCGGCCAAGGCCATGATCGAGGAGGCGGAGAAGGACGGCAGCCTGCGCCCGGGCCAGCAGATCCTGGAGTCGTCGTCGGGCAACACCGGCATCGCCCTGGCCATGATCGCCCGGGTCAAGGGCTACCCGATCAAGATCGTGCTGCCCGAGAACGTCTCGGTCGAGCGCCGGCAGCTCCTCGAGTCATGGGGGGCCGAGATCATCGACTCCCCCGGATCCGAGGGATCAAACGGGGCCATGCGCCGGGCCCAGGCTCTGGCCGCCGAGCACCCGGACTGGTGGTTCCCCTACCAGTACGCCAACCCGGCCAACCCCAAGGCCCACTACGAGGGGACCGGCCCGGAGATCTGGCGGGACTGCCCCGAGGTGACCCATTTCATCGCCGGGCTGGGCACTGCCGGCACGCTGATGGGCGTGGCCCGGTTCCTCAAGGAGCGCAACCCGGACATCCAGGTGTGGGCCGTCCAACCCCCGGCGGGGGAGATGGTCGACGGGCTGAAGAACCTCGACGAGGGGTTCATCCCCCCGGTGTTCGTGGACAACGACGGCTACGAGCTGCTCGACCGCAGCAAGGT
>JAKAXG010000583.1 GCA_021827225.1 Actinomycetes bacterium
GCCAGCGAGTTGCAGCGGGCGGTGGAGCACGGCGGGCTGGAGCTGTGGTACCAGCCCATCGCCGCGATCTCCTCGAATCGCATCACCGGCTTCGAGGCCCTGCTGCGCTGGCGGCACCCGGAGCTGGGCTTCGTGCCCCCCGACGAGTTCATCCCGGTGGCGGAGCAGACCGGGCTCATCGAGCCGGTCACGTGGTGGGTGATCCGCACCGCTCTGGAGGAGCTGCGCCGGTGGCGGGACGACGGCTACGAGCTCACGATGGGCGTGAACGTGTCTGCCCGCAGCCTGTTCGACTCCACCATGGTCGACCGGTTGCGCCGCCTGATCCTCGACATCGGCGTGAACCCGGCCCACCTCACGGTGGAGATCACCGAGTCGTCGATGATGCTGGACCTGGACCGGTCGGAGCGGACCCTTCGCCGCCTCAACGAGCTCGGGGTGCGCATCGCCATCGACGACTTCGGAACCGGGTACTCCTCGCTGTCCCGGCTCAAGGTGCTGCCCGTCAAGACGGTGAAGATCGACCGCAGCTTCGTGCGCAACCTGTGCTCCGACCAGGGCGACCGGGCCATCGTGCGCTCCACCATCGAGCTCGCCCGGGTGATGGGGCTCACGGTCGTCGCCGAGGGCGTGGAGGACCAGGAGACCTGGGAGGAGCTGGGCCACTTCGGCTGCGAGTCGGCGCAGGGCTGGTACCTGGCCAAGGCCATGGACGCCGACCTGTGCCACACCTGGCTGACCGACCGGCAGGCGCCGACCCTGGCCCCCCTGCGCCGGCTCGCGCCATGGGCCGGAGACGGGATCGGCGCATGAGGGGCGCCGGCAACCAGCCGGCGCCGTAGCCTCGCCGGCAACCAACCGACGCCCTAGGATCAGGGGCATGGCCGACGGGGGTGAGCCGCTGGTGGTCGGCGGCGTGCGGATCGATCCGGTGGTGGACGGGTCGGGGTCGTTCGAGCCGACCAAGTCGTTCCGGGGCACGACAGCCGAGCAGTGGGCGGTGCACCGGGACCTGCTCGACGCCGACGGCCGGCTGGGCTTCTCCATGGGCGGGTTCCTGGTCCGCGGGTACGGACGGACCGTCCTGGTCGATCTGGGGCTGGGACCCAAGACGTTCATGGGGATCGAGGGCGGCGCCTTCCTGTCCTCCCTCGAGCGGCTGGGGGTCCGGGCGGAGCAGGTCACCGACGTGGTGCTCACCCATCTGCACCTCGACCACATCGGCTGGGCCACCGATGGGGAGGGGCGGGCGACCTTCCCCTCGGCCACCTACCGCTGCGACGCGGCCGACTGGGAGCACTTCATGCTCGAGCACCCCGGCGAGGAGGCCGACCTGCTGCGTCCGGTGGCGGACCGCTTCGAGATGTGGTCCGGGTCCGAGCCGCTGCTGCCCGGCATGGACACCCTCGCCGCCCCCGGGCACACCCCCGGGAGCACCGTGCTGGTCGTCTCGTCCGGGACGGCACGGGCGATGATGCTCGGTGACGTGGTGCATTGTCCCGTGGAGCTGGTCGACGACGAGTGGGGCGGCATGTTCGACATGGACCCCGAACTGGCCCGCCGCACCCGCCTGGCCCTGAACCGGGAGATCGAAGGGGTGGACGTCCCGGTGGCCGCCGCTCACTTCGCCGGGCTGCGATTCGGCCGGCTCCTGCCCGGGGAGGGCCGTAGACGCTGGCTGGTGTGACCGCCGCCGCTCGGGCCGCCGGGCTGTGGGCCTCGGTGCCGGCGGAGAGGGTCTCGGGCTGGGAGCACCCGAGGGGTCGACGGGCGGGCTGCACGCAGGCGCAGGCCAGGGAGCCCTTCACCGCTCCCCCGGGGCCCGCGCTCCCGGCCTCCGTCCGTAGGGACCAAAGTCACCAATCCCCCTTCCTGGGCAGGCCGGCCGAGGATGGGACCAACGCCTCTCAGATGGTGCTTGCGACCGCAGCCACCATGGGCCACGTGAGGTTCACAGGCAAGTCCGAGGAGGGGTGCTGATGCTGGCGCACCGCGGATACGAACTGCTCGACGAGCTGGAGTGCCGGGAGCTGCTCGCGTTCAACAACGTCGGCCGGATCGGCGTGTCCATCGGCGCCCTGCCGGCCATCTTCCCGGTCAACTACCTGCTGGACGGCGATGCCATCGTGTTCCGGACGGCCACCGGCACCCAGCTGGCCGAGGCCACCGGCAAAGGGGTGGTGGCCTTCGAGACCGGCTACATCGACCCCACCGGCCGGGGCGGCTGGAGCGTCCTCGCCGTCGGCATCCCGGTGGAGATCACCGACCCGGGAACCCGCCGCCGGCTGGGCGCCGATCACCCGGGGAGCTGGAGATTCGCCGACACCGACCGGCTCTTCCGCCTCCCCATCGAGGTCATCTCGGGCACCCGCCTCTACAGCGGCAACGACGACGGCCACCGCCACGCCGCCTGACCCGGCGGGCGGCTATCCGACCTCGGCGGCGGGGGCGGCGAACTGCGACTGGTACAGCCGGGCGTAGGCGCCGCCGCGGTCGAGTAGCTCGGAGTGGGAGCCCTGCTCGACTATCCGGCCGTCCTCCATCACCAGGATCACGTCGGCGCCGCGGATGGTCGACAGCCGGTGGGCGATCACGAAGCTGGTGCGCGAGGAGCGCAGCCGGTTCATGGCCTCCTGTATCTGGACCTCGGTGCGGGTGTCGACCGAGCTGGTGGCCTCGTCGAGGATGAGGATGGACGGGTCGGCCAGGAACGCCCGGGCGATGGTGAGGAGCTGCTTCTGACCGGCGCTCACGTTGTCGGCCTCCTCGTTGATGAGGGTGTCGTAACCGTCGGGCAGCGAGTGGACGAAACGGTCCACGTAGGTGGCCCGGGCCGCCTCCAGGATCTGCTCGTCGGAGGCATCGGGGTTCCCGTAGGCGATGTTGTCGCGGATGGTGCCCCCGAACAGCCAGGTGTCCTGGAGCACCATGCCCATCTTGGCCCGCAGCTCGGAGCGGGGCATGGCCGCCACGTCTCGCCCGTCGATGGTGATCCGCCCGCCGTCGAGCTCGTAGAAGCGCATGATCAGGTTGACCAGCGTGGTCTTGCCCGCCCCCGTCGGCCCGACGATGGCGATGGTCTGGCCCGGTTCGGCCACCAGCGACAGGTCCTCGATCAGCGGCACGTCCGGCTGGTAGGAGAAGGTCACGTGCTCGAAGGCGACCCGGCCGCGGGTGGGCGGCTCCCCCGGGGCGGGGGGCGGGTCGGCGCTCTGCTCCTCGGCGTCGAGCAGCTCGAGCACCCGCTCCAGCGAGGCCATGCCGCTCTGGAAGACGTTCATGAGCGACGCCAGCTGGGTCAGGGGCATGGAGAACGTCCGGGAGTACTGCACGAACGCCTGGATGTCGCCGATGCTGATGGCCCCGCTGGCCACCCGCAGGCCGCCGACCACCGCCACCAGCACGTACTGCACGTTGCTCAAGAACATGGTGGCCGGCTGCATCAGGCTGGACATGAACTGCGCCCCGGCCGACGACTCGAACAGCTCCTCGTTCTTCGCCCGGAACCGGGCCTCGACCTCCTCCTGGCGGCCGAAGGACTTCACGATGGCGTGACCGGTGAAGGCCTCCTCGACGATGGCGTTGAGCGCCCCGGTGCTGCGCCACTGCGAGATGTAGCGGGGCCGGGCCCGGGCGGCGATCTTGCGCATGCTGAACACCGACACCGGCACCGTGGTCAGGGCGACGGCGGCCAGCAGCGGCGAGATGGTGAACATCATCACCGCCACCCCCAGGAGCAGCAGGATGGAGTTCAGCATCTGGCTGAGGGTCTGCTGCAGGCTAGATCGG
>JAKAXG010000584.1 GCA_021827225.1 Actinomycetes bacterium
CCCTGGTGGGCGACGCGGTGGACGACTACTGCGACGCCGAACTGGTCGACAGCCTCGACTACTCGCTGTTCCCGAACTTCCACCCGTGGGGGGCGTTCAACCGGATCGTCTACCGGTTCCGACCCAGTGGCGACGACCACCGGACCTGCATCATGGAATGCCTGTACCTGTCCCCCTTCTCCGGGGAGCGGCCCCCTCCGGCCCCGGTGCACTGGCTGGGCATCGACGAGGACTGGATGGAGGCGGACGAGCTGGGATCGCTGTCGCGGGTCTTCGACCAGGACTCGTTCAACATGCCGAGGGTCATGGCCGGGCTGCTCAGCGCCACCAAGCCGGGCCTCACCCTGGGGCTCTACCAGGAGAGCAAGCTGCGGCAGTTCTACAGCCTGCTCGAGGAACATTTCTCCGAAGATTGAGAGGCCAGAATGAGCCAGGACAGCTACGAGGACCTGACCGAGTGCGGGCTGTCGCCCGACCTGGAGCACGAGCTGGTCTACACCCAGAGGAACTGCGTGTTCATGTGGGTGAACAAGGCCGGCGAGCCCTTCGGGGTGATCATGTCGTACCTGCCCAAAGACGGTAGGTTCTGGCTTACCGCGGCGGAGCGGCGCAAGCGGATCCCGGCCCTCAGGCGCAATCCGCGGGCCAGCATCTGCGTGTGGGGTGCCGGCACCCCGCTCGGCAGCGGCCGGACCATGACCTACAAGGGGACGTGCCGGATCCACGAGGACCGGGAGACCAAGGAGTGGTTCTACCCGGAGTTCGCCCGGTACCTGCGCGGTGACACCCCGGCCGCCGAGGTGTTCCAGAAGTTCCTCGACTCCCCGGAGCGGGTGGTCATCGAGTTCACCCCCGACTACAAGCTGGGCTTCGACAGCGAGCTGATGTGGGCCCGGTCCCCGGGAGCCGTCTGACCCGCCCGCCGGTGAGGCGGGGCCCGCCCTTCGGATGAGAGGAGGCGGGGGCCATCGCGATTACATACAGGTCGGTCACTTACCTTCACTAAGCTAAGTAAGCGTGTCGAGCCTTCCCTCCCGCGCCATCTGATGCCCGCCGCCAGCCGCAACCAGGCCAAGGCCAACCAGACGAAGGCCCGCTCCGCCGGCGCCAGCATGCGGGGCCGCCGGCTGGGCCGGCCTGTGGCCAGCGACGGGGACGAGCGCCGCCGGCTGATCATCGAGGCCGCCCGCCGGCAGTTCGCCCAGTCCGGATACGTGGGTACCACCAACCGGGAGATCGCCGAGGCGGCCGGGATCACGACCGGCGCGATCTACCACTACTTCGAGTCCAAGCAGGACGTGTATCTGGCCGTATTCGAGGAAACCGACCGGCTCATCCTGGAGCGGTACCGGGAGGCCACGGCGGAGGGTTCCCTCTCGTTCGAGGAGATGATCGGCCGGATCCTCGAGGTCTCGTCGCAGATCAACAGCGAGGACGAGACCCACGCCGCCTTCATCGCGTCCGCATCGGTGGAGGCGCACCGCAGCCCGGGCCTCATGCCCAGCTACCGCCAGCACGACCGCAAGATGATGCAGTTCTTCGACGGGCTGGTCGACGCCGGGATCGAGGAGGGCGCCCTGTCCGCCGAGGCCCGCACGGACGTGCTGGACGTGATCCGGGTCCTCACCCTCGGTCTCACCTGGTTCTCCGTACGGGTGCACGACCCGGAGAGGCACCAGAAGGCGACCCACGCCACGGTGCAGGCGCTGCGAGGCGAGTTGTTCGCGGCAGCGAAGCCGCGCCGCCGACGTGCCGCCCGCTGATTCCGAGCTCGGACCGGGCCGCATCACGGTCGAGCCGTCCGGGATCAGCTTCGAGGTGGCTCCCGGCGAAACCGTATTCGCCGCTGCGACCCGCCACGGGTACCGCTGGCCGACGGTGTGCGGCGGCATGGGCACCTGCCGGACGTGCATCATGACCATCCTGGAGGGGGAGCGGTCCTGCTCGCCCATCGAGGCGTGGGAGGCCGAGGGCCTGGAGGAAGTCGGCGCGGCGGGTGCAGGGCCGCAGCAGCGTATGGCCTGCCAGACCAGGCTCAGCGGGCCGGTCCGGGCGCGCAAGCCGGGCGTCCGCCCGGCATCCTGACCCGCCGGCACCCGGCGGCACCCATCCGGCACTCACATACCTATCGATTAGTTAGACAGCGGGCCATTGGTCTGGTAGACAACTCGGCGGGGGAAACCGCCCCCTGCGCCTCGACGCAGCAGGTCGGACGGTGCATCTCTGTGAACCGGCGCGGAGCCAGGTTCACCCAGTGGGAGGTGTGGTTGGTTGCCGGATGTGACAGCAGCGTTCTCCTCGGTGGAGGAAGGCGCCCGTCCCGTCGCGGACGGGCTCTTCACCTGGCCGGACCACCCCCGCCTCGTCGCCGCGTCCTGCCGCGACTGCGGCACCACCACCTTCCCCCGCCAGGCGACCTGCCCC
This sequence comes from Actinomycetes bacterium, assembly GCA_021827225.1. The sequence goes on from JAKAXG010000584.1 coordinate 2,425, forward strand.
CGCTGCACCGGGGACGCCATGAGGGAGGTGACCCTGGCCACCAGGGGCCGCCTGTGGACCTGGACCATCCAGGGCTTCGAGCCCAAGCCCCCCTACATGGGGCAGGGTGAGTTCCGACCCTACGGCGTCGGCTACGTGGAACTGGATGCCGAAGCCGAGGGAGCGTTGCCTGTCCTGGTGGAGTCCCGGCTGAGCGAGGCGGACGCCGGGCGGCTCCGGATCGGGACGGCCATGGACCTGGAGATCGTGCCGTTCCGTCACGACCCCGACGGCACCACGGTCGTCACCTTTTCCTTCCGCCCCGTAGACGACTGATCGGAGCGATCGCATGGACGTAGCAATCGTCGGTATCGGGATCCACCCCTTCGGGCGCACCGACGGGGTGTCCGGCATGGCTCAAGGGGCCTACGCCGCCCGCCAGGCCCTGGCCGACGCCGGCATCGGCTGGTCCGACGTGCAGTGCGCGTTCGGGGGCAGCGCGGCGGCCGGCAACCCCGACGCCATGGTGGCCACCCTCGGCCTGACGGGGATCCCGTTCGTCAACGTCTACAACGGATGCGCCACGGGGGGCAGCGCCCTGGCCATGGCCGACCGGGCCATCCGCTCCGGGGACTACGACGTGGCCATGGCCATCGGTTTCGACAAGCACCCCCGCGGCGCGTTCAACGCCGACCCGGAGGCGAGCGGCCTGGGCCGCTGGTACGGGGAGACCGGCCTGATGCTCACCACCCAGTTCTTCGGCATGAAGATCCAGCGGTACCTCCACGAGCATGGGATGTCGAGGGACATCCTGGCCACGGTGGCGGCCAAGGCCTTCCGCAACGGATCTCTCAACCCGAACGCATGGCGGCGCAAACCGCTGTCCGAGGAGGAGATCCAGGCCGCGCCCATGCTGAGCGACCCGCTCACCCAGTACATGTTCTGCAACCCCGGGGAGGGCGCCGTCGCCCTGATCCTGTGCCGGGCCGATCAGGCCCACCGCTACACCTCCGATCCGGTCCGGCTGCGGGCGGTGTCGTTCCGGACCCGCAAGTTCGGATCTTTCGAGGTGTTCAGCCCGTGGCTGTCGCCCGAGCGGGTCGCCGGCCCGACGGTGGAGGCCGCCCGGGCCGCGTTCGAATCGGCCGGGATCGGTCCTGAGGACATCGACGTGGCTCAACTCCAGGACACCGAGTCGGGAGCCGAGGTGATGCACATGGCGGAGACCGGCTTCTGCAAGGACGGGGAGCAGGAGGCCCTGCTGCGCTCGGGGGCCACGGAGATCGGCGGCCGGATCCCGGTCAACACCGACGGCGGCTGCCTGGCCAACGGCGAGCCCATCGGAGCCAGCGGGCTCAGGCAGGTCTACGAGAACGTG
>JAKAXG010000013.1 GCA_021827225.1 Actinomycetes bacterium
TGGCCTGCGGCGTGGAGTCGATGAGCCGGATCCCGATCGGCTCCAACTCCTCCAAGAAGCTCGGGCTCGGTGTGCCCATCCCCAAGTCCTACTTCGGCCGTTACGAGTTCACCTCGCAGTTCGAGGGCGCCGAGCGCATCGCCGAGAAGTGGGGGATCAGCCGCCAGGACACCGACGCCTTCGGCCTGGCCTCTCAGCAGAAGGCGGCCCGGGCCTGGGCCGAGGGCCGCTTCGACACCCAGATCGTGCCCGTCACCGCCCCGGTGGTGGACGAGGAGGGCAAGCCGACCGGCGAGACCCGCGAGGTGACCCGCGACGAGGGCATGCGCGACACCACCGCCGAGGGCCTGGCCGGCCTCAAGCCGGTCGCCCGGCCCGACGGGGTGCACACGGCGGGCACCTCCTCGCAGATCTCCGACGGAGCGGCCGCCGTGCTGCTCATGACCGCGGAGAAGGCGTCCGCCCTGGGGCTCACCCCCAAGGCCCGGGTCACCCACCACTGCCTGGTGGGGGTCGATCCCGTCCTCATGCTCACCGGGCCCATCGACGCCACCAACCTCCTGCTGCAGCGCTCCGGTCTCGGCATCGGCGACATCGACCTGTTCGAGATCAACGAGGCGTTCGCCTCGGTGGTGCTGGCGTGGGAGAAGGAGGTCAAGCCCGATCCCGACGCGGTCAACCCCAACGGCGGAGCCATAGCCCTGGGCCACCCCCTCGGCGGCACCGGCGTGGTGCTCCTGACCAAGGCCGTGCACGAGCTCGAGCGCATCGGCGGGCGCCGGGCGCTGGTGAGCATGTGCTGCGGAGGCGGACTGGGCACCGGGACCCTGATCGAGCGCTGATTGACCAGCCTGGTCGAGGCGCTGGGCTACCCGGCCGACGCCTGCCTGGTCATCGTCACCTGTGACGGTCTCGGGATCTGTCACGCCATCAACGCCGGTGTCTACAGCGCCCTGAGGGAAGGCATGGGGCGCGCCGCCGGGCTGGTCGTGCCCGGCCCCTGGGCCCGGGAGGCGGCCGCCCGCTACCGGGGTGAGGACGTGGGCGTGCAGCTCACCTTGAACTCCGAGCACGACCTCCTCCGGTGGGGGCCCATCACCTACTGCCCGTCGCTCCTCGACGGCGACGGCGGGTTCCCGAGGACGGCGGAGGACCTCTGGGACCACGCCGACGTCGACGAGGCCCGGCGCGAGTGCCGGGCACAGATCGAACGGGCGATCTACTGGGGCTTCGACGTCAGCCACATCAGCTGCCATCTGGGGGCCCTCGAGTCCCGCCCGGAGTTCTTCGACGTGGCCCTGGAGATGGCCATCGACTTCGGCCTGCCGCTCCGGCTGCCCGACTCGACCGACGAGGCCAGGCTGGGCTTCCCGTTCCGCTCGCTGGCGGCCGAGGAGGGGGTGATCTCCCCCGACCACCTGGTCCGCGTGACCGGCGGGCGCAGCACCCGGTCGGCGCTGGATCAGCTGCTGTCGGACATCCGCCCCGGGGTCACCGAGGTGGTCCTGCGGCCGGCAGTGGACTCACCGGAACTGCGCGCCGTGCTCCCCGACTGGGCGTCGCGCGTGGCCGACCACGATCTGGCGATGACGTCCGATTCGCTGCGGGTGCTCACCGCCCGGGCCGGCGTCCACCTGGTTGGCTACCGGCAGTTGCGCGACCTTCAGCGCCGCTGAAGGTCATCTGCCTGTCCTCCGGACACTTCTCGGGGCGGTTGGCCCTTCCATCTGCTAGCCAGTGCGGGAGCGACGGCCAACGAAGGGGTGCCGCCGCCGGGGAGGAATGACAGCCATGGGGCTTCAATCGGCACGAGACGGTGTCGCACGGGGACGCGCCTGGTGGCGCTCCGGGGCGGCACTCGTCGCCGTCAGCGGATTCGGGGGCGGGACGCTGACCACGGCGACGGTCCTGGCCGCCCCGTCGCCGGCGGGCGCGGCGCCCGCCAGTTGTGTCCCGGCGGGGGCCACCGGGCTCACCGCCGCGGTCGTGGCCACGTCGGGGCAGACCCTCACGTCGAGCATCGACGCCACCGGCTGCGACGTCGGGATCTACATCGGTCCCGGCGTGACGGGGGTGACCATCAGCGGGGCCACGGTCAACCACGCCAACGACCACGGGATCCTGGCCGAGGACACCAGCGGGCTGACGGTCACCGGCAGCACCGTGAGCGACAACGGGGTGGCCCGCCACTCGACCATCGACACGGACAAAGCGATCATGCTGGTCGGCGTCAGCGGGTCCACCGTGACCGGCAATACCGTCACGGGCAACACCGCCGACGGCGGCATCAGCGTGGCCGACGAGAGCCCGACCCTCGACCCTGCGGCACTCACCCCGACCAAGTCGCTGCCGGGACCGGTGGCTTCGACGGGAGACGTCATCTCCAACAACGTCATCTCCGGCAACTACGGGGGCTGCGGCATCGTCATCGAATCCTGGGTAGCGGCCGCCGGGGTCCACAACATCACCGTCAGCGGCAACAGGATCACCGGCGCACCCGGCCAGTTCGGCCCGCACGGACCGGTGATCGGCCAGATCGTCGTCGCCACCGACGCCCCCGGGGCGACCCTCAGCGGCATAGACGTCAAGGGCAACACCGTCACGGGCAGCTTCCTGTCCGGCATCACCGTGCACGCCAACGCCCCCGGCGACTCCATCACCGGGACGACGATCTCGGGCAACACGCTGGCCGGGAACAACTGGGGCCTGGCCAACGGGGCCCCCACCACCGACGCCATCGCCCTCGAGGTCAACGACATCCCGCCGCCCGCCCCGCCGTTGACCCTGTCGGGGACGACCATAACCGGTAACACCATGAGCGAGGCCACCGGCGTCTTCCAGACCTGGCAGGTGACCGGGACCACGTTGTCGGCCAACAACTTCAGCGGCAGGCATCTCCTCTATACCCAGCCCGCTCCGGGAACCGGCTACTGGATGGCCGCCTCCGACGGAGGCGTGTTCGCCTTCGGCAGGGCCGGCTTCTACGGATCGATGGGCGGCCAGCGGCTGGCGGCCCCCGTGGTCGGCATGGCCCAGACCCGGGACCAGGGCGGCTACCTGCTGTTCGGAGCCGACGGGGGGGTGTTCAGCTTCGGTGACTCCACCTTCTACGGTTCGGTGCCCGCCACTGGCCATGCGGCCACCGCTGCGGTGGTCGGCGGTGCTCTGGCGCCGGTCGTGAACGGCCCGCCCGGAACCCCCGGCACGAACGGCCTGGGCTACTGGCTGGTCGGATCCGACGGCAACGTCTACGGCCTCGGTCTCTACGCCAAGGTCTTCGGCACCCTGCAGGGCGTGAAGCTGGCCGCTCCCATCGCCGGTATGGCCACCAGCGCCGACGGTCTCGGCTACTGGCTGGTCGGAGCAGACGGCGGCGTGTTCGGGTTCGGCGACGCCCGCTTCCACGGCTCGCTGGGCGGGATCAAGCTGGCCTCCCCCATCGTCGCCATCGCCAAGACGCCTTCCGGCAACGGCTACTGGCTGGCCGGGGCTGACGGTGGCGTGTTCGCGTTCGGCGACGCCCGCTTCCACGGATCCGCCTTCGGCAAGGCGACGGCCCCCATCCGGTCGATCGCCTCCAGTCCCGACGGTGGCGGCTACACGCTCACCGGCGCGGACGGTGCCGTCTACACCTTCGGGGACGCCAGGCCGTCAGGCTCGCTCAGCGGGGTCAAGCTGAACGCCCCCGTGGTATCGGCTACCAACGTCGGTGTGCTCCCCTGACCTGTAGATAGCCCGAGCCGAACAGCACCGCTCCGGACGGTCCGAGGCGGGCCGCGACAGACAAATCTGCCGCGGCCCGCCCGGGCCGTCATCCGCGCCACGGCGATGTTCCGTATTGATGCACGCAGGCCCCCGGACCCCCAGGAGAGCGGAGATCAGCGTGCACGCCCGGTTCAAGATGTTGTCACCCATTGCGGCACTTTTTCTTGCGCTCGCGTTGGTGGCCGGATGCGGCAGCAGCCACAAGAGCGCGTCGCCGGCACCGGCGGCCGCCCGGAATGTGATCGTCATCAAGAACTTCTCCTACAGCCCGGCCACGCTCACGGTGACCCCGGGGGCCGAGGTGACGGTCGAGAACGAGGACACGGCCACCCACACCGTCACCGCCACCGACCCCCACACCGGCGCCTTTGACACCGGAGACGTCAGCCCCGGCGGCAGCGAGACGTTCAAGGCGCCGACCGTCCCCGGCAGCTACCCCTACATCTGCTCGATCCACCAGTTCATGCACGGCACCCTCGTCGTGAGCTGAGCCGCGCCCCCCGGATCCAAACCAACCCACACAAGGAGCAACCAAGCATGCCCCTAGACGACCACGCGCTCGGCGAGCTCGTCGAGCAGTCCCAGGACCTCCACCTCGACGCCATGCGGGAAACGACGGCATCGATCGAGGAGATCGTGGACCTCGGCCACGAACGGCACAGCCGAGGCGACTTCGACCGAGAGGAGTCCGAACTCAGCGCGGCGGCGACGGAGACCGGCATACGCAAGGGCCTGCTCGCCGGCGGGGCGCTCGCCGCCACCGCCTTCGGTGCCGCCCTTCTGTCCATCGGGGCGGCGCCGGCCTTCGCGGCCACGTCAATGGACGTCCAGATGCTCCAGACGGCGGCGTCGCTCGAGAACCTGGCGGTGAGCACCTACAAGACGGCTCTGACGCTGCCCTACATCGGGGGGTCGTCGGCCAACCCGGTCGTCAAGGCCTTCGCCACCACCACCATGGGCCAACACCGCCAGCACGCCGCCGCCTTCAACTCGGCGGCCACCGCGCTCGGGGGTAAGGCCCAGAACGGTCCCGACCCCAAGTATGTGCCTACTGTCAACGCTGCTGTCAGCGCGATAAGCAAGGACGACCCGACCACCGGAGCGCTGGCCGTCGTCAACCTGGCCATGACCCTCGAGAACGTGGCGGCCGAGACCTACGTGGCGAACTGCTCGATGCTGACCGACGGCAACGCCAAGAAGATCACGGCCTCCATCATGGGTGTCGAGGCCCAGCACGTGGCCGTACTCAACGCCGTCAAGGCCCTCCTCTCCGCCAACGCCGCCAGCCTCATCGCCCTGAGCCCCACCGTGGTCGACCACCTCCCGGCCGCCGCGGGCAGCGTGGGCTTCCCCAACCCGTTCTATCCCACCAACGACGCCAGCCCGGCCAGCGAAGGAGCCGTTTCCTGATGAGCAGCGCCAACCGTCACCTGTCCGACCGCCAGCTGCGGGCCATGACCGACGAGCTGGACCAGATGCACCGGGACCAGGGGCTGCCGGCCCTCAGGTCGGCGGTGACCGAATGGATGGCTGCGTTCAGAGACTCCGGCGGCGCCACCAGCCGGCGGACCACCAGCCGGCGGACGTTCCTGCTGGGAGCAGCGGGCGTCGGCGCCAGCGGGGCGCTCGTGGCGGCGTGCGGGGCGTCGAGCCGGACCAGCGCGCCGACGACCGTGGCTCCGCCCAGCACCGCCGCCGGGTCCGCCTCAGCCGCGTCGGGCAGCCTGAGCGGCGACCTGGCCGTGGCCGCCACCGCGGCCAGCCTGGAGAACCTCGGCGTCTACACCTACAACGCGGCCATCACCGCCGCCACCGCCGGCAAGCTGGGCGACGTACCGCCGGCCGTGGTGACCTTCGCCAAGACGGCCATGGCCCAGCACCACGACCACGCCCAGGCCTGGAACTCGGCTCTGAAGGCGGCCGGCAGACCGGCCGTCACCGCCACCGACCCCGTCCTGACCCCCACCGTCAACGCGGCGTTCGCCAAGGTGACCAACGTGTCACAGCTGGCCCAGCTGGCGCTGCTCGTGGAGAACATCGCCGCTCAGACCTACCAGAACGCCATCCCGGTGCTGTCGGACAAGAGCTCGATCGGGGTGGCCGCCACCATCCAGCCGGTCGAGATGCAGCACGCGGCGATCCTCTACTACGTCCTCGGTGAGTACCCCGGGATCCAGGGGACCCAGTCCAACATGTACGCCTCGGGCACCCCGCTGGCCTTCAACCCGACGGCGCTGGCCCGGCCGGCTACCGACTACAAGGGCGCTTAGCCGCCGGTCCGCCGCCGGGCCGTCCGGGAGGTCCGCCGCCGGGCCGTCCGGACCGCCGCCGGCACGTCCGGACCGCCGCCGGGCCGTCCGGGGAGGACGCTCAGGACGCCAGCAGCCGGGTGGCCACCCTCTCCAGGGCAGCCACCCGGCTGGCCTTGATCAGGACGGCGTCGCCCGCCAAGAGCGGTCCGAGGTGGTCGATCACCTCCGCCGGATCGTCGAGCGGGGCGGGCCCGTAGTCCGGGGTGCCGACGGCGATGACCTCGATCCCGAGGGTACCGGCCAGCTCGGCGATGGCCCGGTGCTCCTCGGCCTGGTCGTCGCCGAGCTCGGCCATGACGCCCAGCACGGCGACCCGCCGACGAGCCGGTATGGCGGCCAGAGCCCGCAGGGCGGCGGCCATGGAGGCCGGGTTGGCGTTGTAGGAGTCGTTGAGCACGGCGGCCCCGGACGGTGTGCGCCGGAGATCCATGCGCATCGGCGACAGGGCGGCGCTGCGCAGAGCCCCGGCGGCCGCGTCCAGGTCCACCCCCTGGTGCACGGCCACGGTCAGGGCGGCAAGGGCGTTACCGACCTGGTGGGCGCCCCTGGCCTCCAGCTCCACCTCCACGCGGCCCCACGGTGAACGGAACAAGAACCGTGGCCGCAGCTGGTCGTCGAGCTCTATCCGTTCGGCGACGACCTCGGCCCCCGGTGCGGCCGGGGCGCAGGTCGAGTAGAGCAGGGCCGGCGCCGGGCCGCGGGCGGCCATGGCCCGCACCCGCTCGTCGTCACCGTTGAGCACGGCCAGGCCGGTCGGCGGGAGCGCCTCGATCAGCTCCCCCTTGGCCCGGGCGATGGCGTCTAGCCCGCCGAACATCTCGGTGTGGGCGGCGGCCACCGCCGTCACCACTCCGGTCGACGGTCTGGCCACCCGGCACAGAAGAGCGATGTGGCCGGGACCGCGGGCGCCCATCTCCAGCACGGCCACCTCCGAGGAATCCGGCGCGTTGGCCAGGGTGAGGGGTACGCCGATCTCGTTGTTGAACGAGGCGGCGCTCGCCACCGTGCGACGGCCGACGCTCAGCGCGGCGGCGGCCATGTCCTTGGTGGAGGTCTTGCCCACCGACCCGGTGATGCCGACGACGGGAACGTCCAGCCGGCGGCGGGCGGCCCGTCCGAGGGCCAGAAGAGCGTCGCGGGTGTCGGCGACCACCACGGTCGGCAGGACGGAACCACCCTCCGCGGCGGGGACGGTCGGTGCGGTGCCGGCGGCCCGGGCCGACTCCTCCACCATCGCCGCCGCCGCCCCGGCGGCGGCCGCCGCCGGCAGGAAGTCGTGACCGTCACGCTCGGCCCGAAGGGCCACAAACAGTTCGCCGGTCCGCAGGACCCGGGTGTCGACCGACACGCCCTCGACGCGCCGCTCCGGCGCCTTCCCATCGGCGCTGCCGTCGGCGCTGATGACGCCCTCAGTGGCGGCCGCGATCTCGGGCAGGGTCCAATGCATGGCCTTCGATCATGCCAGGTGGCCGCTAGCGTGGCCCGCCATGGTGGGTTCCTCCCCCGGTTCGCCGGCGCCGTCGCGCATCCGTCTCCTGGTGGTCTACGGCGGGCGATCCGCAGAGCACGACGTTTCATGCATCTCGGCCAGGCACGTGGTGGGCGCCGTTGACCCCGAGCGCTACGACCTGCGTCTCGTCGGCATCACGACCGACGGCCGCTGGGTGGACACGACCGCCGCCGCTCTGGACGCGGACGACAAGGCCCTGCCGTCGCCCGATACCGTGGCCGGCGGCGCGGCGGGTGGCGCCGGCGCAGAAGCCGTCCCGGCCGGGGCCATGATGGGCCAGGAGATCGCGGCCGCCGCCGAATCGCCGGAGCCGCTGGTGGTGCTCCCTCTGGTTCACGGGCCGATGGGCGAGGACGGGACCGTGCAGGGGCTGCTGGAACTGGCCGGCGTCCCCTACTGCGGGCCGGGCGTGGCCGGATCGGCGGCCGCCATGGACAAGGGCATGGCCAAGGCTCTGCTCACCGCCGCCGGGCTGCCCCAGGCCCGCTACCTGCACCGCTACGAGTACGAGCTCGACGCCGCGCTGGCCGGGGAGGTCGAGGCCACCCTGGGCTGGCCGGTGTTCGTCAAACCGGCCAACATGGGCTCGTCGATCGGCGTATCCAAGGTCAAGGACCCCGGGGGGCTGGACGCCGCGTTGGAGCTGGCGGTCCGCTATGACGACCAGCTGGTGATAGAGGAGGCGATCACCGGCAGGGAGCTGGAGATCGGGGTGCTGGGCTGGCCCAGCCTGCGGACCTCGGTGCCGGGCGAGATCAAGCCGAGCCGGGACTTCTACGACTTCGACGACAAGTACAGGGCCGGATCCGCCGGCCTGGAGATACCGGCCCGGCTTCCGGACGGCGTGGCCGCCGACATGGGCAGGCTGGCCGGCGCCGCCTGCCGGGCCCTGCGGGTGGACTCCATGGCCCGGGTCGACTTCTTCCTCGAGGAGGATGGGCGGGGCCTGTTGATCAACGAGGTCAACACCATCCCGGGCTTCACGCCCATCTCGATGTACCCCCGGATGTGGGCCGCCTCGGGCGTCTCGTACCCGCAGCTGGTCGACACCCTGGTCGACCAGGCGCTGCGGCGGGCGGCCCGGCGCCGGCGTTTCGAGACCGGCCACTAGCCGGGGCCGATCAGCCATCGGTCTCCCGTTGGTCGCCGGCGGGTCGCCGACCGGCCAGCCCGGGCACCGTCGGTCAGCGGCCCGCTCGGCGGACCCATCCGCCGTGTCGCAAAGCCGCCATCGGGTGGGGGCCGGACGGGTCATGCTGGAGTGGTTGGCACCGCCGCCGGCCCGAAAGGAACCCCGCCATGAGCCGCATCACCACCCGGCCCGACCTGGCCCCCGGCCTGTCCTGGGACGAGGTCACCCTGGAGTTCCCGACCGCCAGCATGACCGTGGTGGTGGTCGGAGACGACGAGGCCCTGGCCGGCCTTCAGTTCGGGACGGCGGAGGAATGCGGTCCCTGGCTGCCGGCGACCCAGCGCGATCCCGCGCCGATCGCCAAGGCCATCGACCAGCTCAGGGCCTACGCGGCCGGCGACCTCATCCGGTTCGACCTGCCGCTCCGCCTGCGGGGCACGGCCTTCCAGAACCAGGTGTGGAAGGCCCTGCTGGACATCCCCTACGGGCGGACGGTGACCTACGGCCAGATCGCCTCGGTGTTGGGCCGGCCCGGCAGCAGCCGGGCCGTGGGCGCCGCCGTGGGTTCCAACCCGATCGGCATCGTGGTGCCCTGCCATCGGGTGATCGGTGCGGACGGCTCGCTCACCGGCTTCGGCGGCGGCCTCGACAACAAGGTCACGCTTCTCGCCCGGGAGGGCGTGACCGCCATGTATCCGGGGTAACGGCGGACCACCGCCGGCGCCAGCCGCCACCACGGCTGGAATCAGCGCCGAAATCTGTACGCTTTCACCAAATCTGGACCGAAACCGACGATTCTCGATGGAAAGCGTCCAGATTTGGCGAAAAGGTACAGCCTGAGACCGCGCACGACCACGGTGGGTGCACGACCGGGGGGAGCGGCCCTTCTCCCACCACTCAGAGAGACATGCCGGCACGCCGGCGCCGGCATGAGCACCGGCGCCGGCGAAGAGGCGCGGACGCCGGCCCCGCTCAGGACACGAAGCCCACCGCCACCGGCCGCTGCGTGGAGGTGACCACCCCGCCGGCCACCTCGGCCGTCACCGCCAGCGCCTTGACCCCGGCGCTGGCCCGGAACGGCACCACCGCCTGAGGGGTGCTCCCGAGCACGCCGTAGGAGATCCGCTGTTCGCCCACGACACCCCACAGCTGGTAGGTCCGGGCCGGGGACAGGGGGCTGAGGCTGGAGTCGTACAGGTACCCCTGCCCTCCGGGCAGGATGACCGCGTCCAGGCGGTCCGCCCCACCCGACACCGGCTTCAGGGCGACCCGCACGGCCCCGGGGACGGCCAGGGCCTGCCGGACGGTGGCCATGGTCGGGGCGGCCGCCATGGCCGATATCTGGCCGCTGAGGTGGTTGGTCCGCTCCTGCAGCCGCACCACCTCCGCCCCCAGCAGCGCCACGATCACAACGGCTGCCGCCGCCACCAATCCGGTCACCCTGTTCGCCCCCCACCACCGCCGGGCCGCCGCCGCGCCAGAACCGGAGCCAGAACCGGAGCCAGAACCGGAGCCAGAACCGGAGCCGGAACCGGAACCGGAGCCGGAGGCGGAACCAGAGCCGGACCCGGAGACGGGACCGGACGCGGAGGCGGAAGCGGAGACCGGGGCCGACGGCGGCCCCGCCGGACCGGACACACCGGACGGCCGGTCCACCTCGGCCAGGCGCAGCCGGATCGGCGGCGCCTCCAACCGGGGGTCCCCGTCGGAGGGGTCGTTGATCCGGGCGACCACCCGGTCCCAGAGCCCCTCCGGGGCGTCCTGGCCGGCGTAGGCCAGCATGCCCACCACCTCCCGGTGGGCGCGCAGCTCGTCCCGACAACGGGGACAGCTCTCCAGGTGGACCTCGATCGCCGCTGCCTCCTCGGGCTCGACGGCGTCGAGGGCGTAGGCGCCGAGCAGCTCGGATACCTCGGCGTGATTCATGAGTCCGGCCATGATGCCCCCACCACTGTGTCGGCCAGAGCGGCCCGCATGCGCTTGAGACCGCTCCTGATGCGGCTTTTCACCGTGCCCTCCGGGGCGCCCAGCTCCTGCGCCGCCTCCCGGTAGGTCCGGCCCCCGAAGTAGGCCAGCTCGATGGCCCGCCGCTCCTCGTCGGGCAGCTGCAGGACCGCGTCGCGCACCCGCTCGGCCACCGCCAGGTCCCACACCTCCCGCTCGAGGTCGTACCCGGCCTCCGCCCCGGCCCGGGCCTCCCGGGCCTCGCGCTCCTTGCGGGCGGTGTCCGAGCGGAGCAGGTCCACCGCCCGGCCGTGGGTCTGGGCCAGCAGGAACGACCGCAGCGATCCGCGCTCGGGGTCGAAACGTTCGGGCGAGTTCCACAACCGGACGAACACTTCCTGCACGATCTCCTCCGCCCGGCCCGGGTCGCCGAGGACCCTCTTGGCCAGGGCGAAGACCGCGCCGCCGTGCCGGCGGAACACCTCGGCCAGGGCGTCGTCGTGGAACCGACCGATGGCGACGACCAGGGCGGCGTCGCTCGCATCCGTCAACGATCGGGCCATCGCCCCACTATCCGGAGCGGCGGCGTCCCCGGATGACGTGTCGGTCAAGTTGCTCCGCTCGGCCGGTCAGGGGAGCGGGGCCAGCGCGGCCACCCCCTGGCGCCACTGCTCGAAGGCGGGGGAGGTGGTGGACTCTAGGAAGCCGAGCAGCAGCTTCCCGTCGCCGGTCGCCTTCAGGCGCCCCCGCATGAACGACACGCTCGGCTCCACCCGCCCGGACAGGACGTCGGCGGCGTCGGCGGCGGCCAGGGTCAGGGCCAGATCGGCGTCGGGCGCCGGCCCGGCCGACCCGGGGACCGGCCTGCCGTCCTGGTAGCTCCAGTGGATGGCGACCTCCTTGCGGGGCGCCACCTGCAGCGACAGCGACACGGTGCCGGTGAGCCCCGGGACCTCCGGCAGCTGCCCGGACAGCGCGGCCGCCGCCTCCGCCCAGCCGGGGCTCAACCACTCAGGCATCGGAGGCGGTGCCGACCGACACGGTGTCCACCCCGGTGAACAGGTCGTGCTCCGAGGGGCCGGTCGCGGTCAGGTCCCGGGCCACCTCGTACTCCTCGTAGGGGTAGACCTTGTCGGCTATCTCCGGGGGCAGGCCGAACCAGTGGCGGGAGTTGGGATCGACCTGGGTGGCGTGGGCCAGGAGCCCCTCCCGGACCACCGAGGCGAAGTCGCTGATGTCCACGACCGTGCGGGGCAGCTCGGGCGGGACACCGGCCTGCTCCTTCTCCTCGGCGGCGATCATCCGGGCCATCCGCTCCTCGGTGAAGGGCGATTCCAGGCCGAGCTCCAGGAACTTCTCGTGCATGGCCCGCATCCGCTTGACCGACCAGCGGACGTAGCACAGCCGGGCCGGCTGCCACGGCTCGCCGGCCTCCGGGTAGCGGGACGGGTCGCCGGCCGCCTCGAAGGCGATCTCGGAGATCTCGTTGACCCGCAGATGGTCCGGGTGCGGGTAGCCGCTCTGGTCCTGGGGGTAGGTGATGATGACGTCGGGCCGCTCCCGGCGGATCACCTCGACCAGCCGGCCGACCGCCTCGTCGAGCGGGGCCCGGGCGAAGCAGCGGGGATCGTCGTTGGGGGGCGTGCCGGGCATGCCGGAATCCCGGTAGCCGAGCAGGACGACCTCGTCGTAGCCGATGATCCGGGCGGCGGTGTCCAGCTCCTGCCGGCGGATCTCGGGGAGCCGGTCGCGGACCTCGGGCCGGTCCATGGCCGGGTTGAGGATGTCGCCCGCCTCCCCGCCGGTGCAGGTGACGAGTACGGTGCGCACGCCCGAAGCGTGGTAGACGGCCACGGTGCCGGCGCCCTTCGAGGCTTCGTCGTCGGGATGGGCGTGCACCGTCATTAGGCAGCGCGTGGGCATCCTCAAAGACTACGGGGAAAAAGGGACGGCCCGGTCGGCTCGCCCCCCTCCCTAACCGCCACCCAGGGCGTCGACGGCCCGGGCCAGATCGAAGTCCAGGTCGGTCAACCCGCCCCGGTCGTGGGTGGTCAGCCGGAGGGTCACCCGGTTCCAGGAGATGGCGATGTCGGGGTGATGGTTGCGCTCCTCCGCCAGGTCGGCCACCGTGTTCACGAAGGCCATGGCCGCCCCGAAGTCGGCGAAGGTCAGCTCCTTCTCCAGCCAGTCGCCCTGACGGGTCCACGACACCCCCGCCAGCTCCCGTTCCACCGCCTGGTCGTCCAACCTCTCCCGTGCCACCCGACCTTTCTACACCGCTACGCTGACGGCGGCTTCCCCCGCGCCCCTTACCGCCGCCGCTCGAACGGCGCGCCCGCCCGGGAGGCCGATGTCCGAACTCCGGTCACTGCAAAGCCATCTGGCCGCCTCCGGCGGCCGGTTGTACGTGGGGTCCGTCTCGAGCGGCCTGGCCTTCGCCGACCTGCAGCACGCGGTGCTGGTGCTGGGTCCGCCGAGGGCCGGCAAGACCACGTCCCTGGCCGTGCCGAACGTCCTGTGCGCCCCCGGCCCGGTCATCGTCACCTCCACCAAGGCCGACATCCTCGCCGCCACCCTGCGGGCCCGGTCCGAGCTCGGCCGGTGCTGGCTGTTCGACCCGACCGGGACGCTCACCGCCCCCGACGGCGTCAGGCGGCTGCGCTGGTCGCCGGTGGCCGCCGCCCGCACCTGGGACGACTCGCTCGTCACCGCCCGGGTCATGACCGGAGCGGCCCGGCCCGCCGGCCGGCGGGGCGACTCCGCCCACTGGACCGAGCGGGCGGAGGCCCTTCTGGCGCCCCTGCTGCACGCCGCCCACCTCTCCGACTCCGGCATGGCCACCGTCGTGGGGTGGGTGCTGCGCCAGAACCTGGAGGAGGCGCGCTCGACGCTCGAACTGCACGGGGTGCGGATGGGCTGCGACGTCCTCGCCGGCATCGCCGCCACCGACCCGCGCGAGCAGTCCGGGATCTGGTCCTCGACGGCCGGGATCCTGGCCGCCTACCGCTCCGATCGGGTCCTCGACCACTCCTCTCCCGTCAACTTCGACCCCGCCGCGCTCATCTCCGGCCGCGACACCGTCTACGTGTGCGCCCCGGCCCGCCACCAGGAGCTGGTGGCGCCGATGGTGGTGGCCTTGCTGGACTCCGCCCGCGCTGGCTGCTACGCCGCCTGGTCGGCCGGGCCCCCCGGCCGGCCCCCGCTGACCCTCGTTCTGGACGAGCTGGCCAACATCGCCCCGCTGCCGGACCTGCCGGCCCTGGTCAGCGAGGGCGGCAGCCAGGGGGTCCTGACCATGGGATTCCTCCAGGATCTGTCCCAGGCCCGGAGCCGGTGGGGCCCGGCCGCCGACGGCTTCCTCTCCCTGTTCGGCACCAAGGTGGTGCTGCCGGGCATCTCCGATTTGTCCACCCTGGAGTTGGTGTCGCGGCTGGGGGGCGAGATCGACGTCCCCGCCGCCAGCCACAGCCAGGGGCCGTGGTGGTCTGCGGGCCGGGGCGCCCCGACGGTCACGTGGTCGCCGCACCGCCAGCGCCGGCTGCCGGTGGACGCGGTCAGCCAGCAGCCGCCGGGGTCGGCCCTGGTGCTGGCCGGGGCCCGCCCGCCGGCGCGGGTGCGGCTGCCGCCGTGGTGGGCACCGGGCGTGTTCCACCAACCCGGTCGAGCGAACCTGGGCCGTACTCTCTAGGGGTGGTTGCGGCGCGCACGATCGATCGCACGCCGGCGTTGGCCCTGGTGGGAACGGGCGCGGTGTCGGTGCAGTTCGGGGCGGCCCTGGCCACCAAGCTGTTCCACCGGGTCGGTCCGGCGGGAGCGGTCACCCTCCGGCTGGTCCTGGCCGCAGTGGTGCTCGGCGCGTCGGTGGGTCTGACCGGCCGGCGGCCGGCTCCCGCCGAGCGGCGCCCCGGGCGGGACTGGGCCGTGGCCGTCTCGTTCGGGCTGGTGCTGGCGGCCATGAACCTGAGCTTCTACGAGGCCATCGCCCGCATCCCCCTCGGAGTGGCCGTGACCATCGAGTTCTCGGGGCCACTGACGCTGGCCCTGGCGTCTTCGAGGCGGTGGTCCGACGGTCTGTGGGCGGCCGCCGCCGGCGCCGGGGTGGTGCTCCTGGCCAGCGGGGTCGGCCGGCATCTCGACCCCGCCGGACTGGGCCTGGCGCTGCTCGCCGGCATCTTCTGGGTCGGATACATCCTGCTCAGCAGGGAGACCGGCCGGCGGTTCGACTCGCTGCAGGGCCTGGCCTGGGCCATGGCCGTCGGCGGGTTGGCCGTCCTGGCCTTCGGGGCCGCCGCCGGCGGGGCCGCGCTGGTCGATCCCGAGGTGTTGGGGCTGGGCCTGGCCGTCGCCGTGCTGTCCTCGGTCGTGCCCTACAGCCTGGAGCTGTCCGCCCTGCGCCGGGTCACGCCCCGGGCGTTCGGGGTCATGATGAGCCTCGAGCCGGCCCTGGCCACCGCCGCCGGCTTCGCCGTCCTCGGCCAGCACCTGAGCCTGCGGGAGTGGATCGCCCTGGGGCTGGTCGTCGCCGCCAACGCCGGCAATTCCCTCACCGGCCGGGCCGTCCGGCCGGCGGACGTGGTAGCAACAACCCCGTGAACCTGCACCGCAACGCCCGCCGGGTCCAGGAGGCCCTGCACTCGGCCGGTTCCCAGGCGGCGGTCCGGGAGCTGCCGGATTCGGCCCGGACGGTGGCCGAGGCGGCGGCCGCCCTGGGGGTGGGCGAGGCCCAGATCGCCAAGTCTTTGGTGTTCGTCGCCGACGGCCAGCCGGTGCTGGCCGTGCTGAGCGGCGTGGACCGCCTCGACCCGGCCCGGCTGGGGAACCACGTCGGCGCCGCCAGGGTGAAGCGGGCGGACCCCGACGTGGTGCGGGCCGCCACCGGGTTCCCGATCGGCGGGGTCAGCCCGGTGGGCCACGACGGGAAGCTGCGGGTGCTCGTGGACCGGGCCCTGGAGCGGTTCGCGGTGGTGTGGGCGGCCGCCGGTACCCCCCACGCCGTGTTCCCCACCACCTTCGCCGAGCTGGTCGCAGTGAGCGGCGGCGAGCCGGCCGACGTCCGCGTCCCCTAGCCGGAGCCCCTTGGGGGCTACATGGGGAAGGTGGTGGCGAAGAAGCACACGCCGGCGGCCAGGACCATGGCCACGGCGTCGGATGCGCCGGGCCGGCGCCGGCGGGCGGCGATCATCCCGGTACCGCCGCGGGCGGTTATGGCCTCGGCCAGCTCCCCCGCCCGGCGCACGGAGACGGCCAGCGCCGCCACCATCAGGTCCACCAGCTCGTCCAGCCACCGCTCGGCGCCGGAGCGGCCGGGACGCTCGGGGGCCGGTCTCAGCCGGCGGGCGGCGATCAGGGTCCGCATCTCGCCGACGAGGAGCGGCAGGCTGCGCACGCACAGCGCCACCGCGGTGGCCGCCTCGTCGACGGGGAGGCGGACCAGCTTCAGCGGTGACATCAGGGTGGATACCGCCGGGGCGATCTCCCCGAGCGGGGTGGTCCAGCCGATGACCGCGGCGGCGAGCAGCAGGACCACCCCCACGGCCACGAACCGGCAGTAGGCGTCGAGCCCTCCCAGGCCGAGCACCGTGCCGGCGATGCGGACGTGGGGCGAGCCGCCGGCCACGGAGGCCAGGGCACCGGTGGCCAGCATCAGGATCCAGAACCACCGGGGCGGCCGGGGCCACGCCCCGGCCGGGATGCGCGCCGCCAGGGTGGTGGCGAGAAGCAGGGCGGTGACCAGGCCGATGGCTCCCCACGACGGAAAGTACGACAGGGTGACGCTGACGCCCATGACCACCAGCAGCTTGGTGCCGGCCCACAGGCGGTGGACCGGGGAGTCGACCTTCACCTCGCGCAGGAGGTTGATCTGCGGCGGCCGGTACGGTTCGCCGCTCGGGCGGCGCCGGCGCAGCGGGGTCCTCACGCGCCGGCCGC
Source organism: Actinomycetes bacterium (assembly GCA_021827225.1). Next base: position 16,592 of record JAKAXG010000013.1, read on the forward strand.
CGTCATCAGGGTGTCGTCCAGTATCCGCCCCCCGCCCAGGTGCACCACCCGGTCGCACACCCGGGCCATGCCGCCGAGGTCGTGGGAGATGACCACGACGGTCAGGCCGTGGTCGTGGCGCAGGGCGGCGAGCAGGTCGAGCAGGCCGTTGCGGCTGCGGGCGTCGAGCCCGGCCAGCGGCTCGTCGAGCACCAGGACCGAGGGTCGGCGGGCCAGCAGCCCGGCCAGGGCCACCCGCCGCTGCTCCCCCCCGCTCAGGGTGTCCACCCGGCGGTCCCTGAACTCCTCCGGCTCGAGCCCCACCGCGGCGAGAGCGGCCGCCACCGCCTGGTCGTCGGGGGCGCCGGCCGCTCGCACGTCACGACCCACCGTGGACCTCTGTAGCTGCAGCCGGGCGTGCTGGAACGCCAGCGCCACCGCGCCGATCTGGTCGCGCACGGGGGAGCCGCCGAGCAGGCACTCGCCGAAGGTCGGGCGCAGCAGGCCGGCCATGATCCAGGCCAGGGTGGACTTGCCCGACCCGTTGCCGCCGACGATGAGCACCCCCTCGCGGGGTTCGATGCTCAAGGTGACGTCCTGCAGGGCGGTCTGGGCCCACGGGGTGCCGGTCCCGTAGGTGTGGGTCACATCCACCAGGTCCAGGGCCGCCGGACGGGCGGAGCCGACCGTCGCGATCCCGAGCCGGTATCCGGCGCGGACCGGCTCCGGGCGGTCCGAGCCCTGGTCGGCGATCACCGGTCCGGGGCCCTCGGCCACCACCTCGCCGCCCGCCAACCGGTAGCCGCGGTCGGCCAGGGCCGCCTCCTCCGGGCGGTGGGTGACGTGCACCACGGCGGTGCCGTGGCGGGACGGCAGCTCCCGCAGCAGGGCGGTCAGCTCCCGCCGGCCGGCCTCGTCGACCATGGCCGTCGACTCGTCCGACAGCAGCAGCCGGGGGCGGCGGGCCAGGGCGGCGGCCACCGCCAGGCGCTGCAGCTCCCCGCCCGACAGGGCGGCGGTCTCCCGGTTGGCCATGCCGCCGAGGCCCACGGACTCGAGCAGGGCGTCGATGTCCACGCCCCGGTCGTCGGCCAGGCCCCACACCACGTCGTCGGCCACCCGCACTCCGAGCACCTGGGTCTCGGGGTGCTGCAGGATCATGGCCGTCCCGGTCGGCCGGCCCAGGCCGGCCGGCCCGGGCCGGTCGATCCGCCCGCTGCTCGGCGCCCGGCCGGCGAGCAGCCGGGTGAGGGTGGACTTGCCCGACCCGTTGTCACCCACCAGCGCGACCATCTCCCCCGGCTGCACCCCGAGAGACACCGCCCCGAGAGCGTCGGAGCCGGCGCCCGGGTAGCGGTAGCCCACGTCGGTGAGCACGACCGGGACCGGGCCGGGGGTGTGCAGGTCCACGTCGAGGTCCAGACGGTCCTGGCCCCGGATCCACTGCAGCCGGTCCAGCACGGCGCCGATGAACACCCAGCCGAGGATGGCGAACCAGGCGGTGGCCAGCACGACCAGCACGGCCACGCTGGCCCACCAGTCCCGCAGGGCGGCGCTGACGAAGTGGTCCAGCTGGTGCACCAGGCCCGCCAGCTGGGGCACTCCGGAGATGATCTTGCGGACCCCTTTCCACGTGTTGCGGATCTGGTCGAGGGTCAGCTTGCGGAGGGACCCGAACAGGGCGAGCAGGCCGACGCTGACGGCGGCCAGGGTGGGCCCGATGACCGCCACGCCGGCGACCACCGACGCCAGGCCCCAGCCCCGCCGCTTGACGATGCCTACCAGCCCGCCGACGGCGGCGCACTCCACGATGTTGGTGACGGTGCCGGTGCCGGCCACCAGGAAGCTCAGCACCGCGGCAGCGAAGGCGGACGCCATCAGCGCCCGGACCCGGTGGTGGTGGGCCACCACCCCGAGCGGCACCACCGCGAAAGCGGCCACGATGCCCAGGTGGGGCAGGAACCAGCCGGCCACCGTGAGCACCACGGCGAGGGTGCCGAGCACCGAGGCGGTGGCCAGCTCGATGGGCCGCAGCGGCCCGGTCAGTCGGGTCGACGGCTCCGGCACCGCTACAGCCTGCCATCCGCCGGCGACGTTCCGGGTGCGGTAGTTCAGCTCGGCGGTACCGCCGGGTCGGGGGGCGCCTGCGCCGAGCCCACCGCGTTCACGCCGCCGCCCGGTCCGGCCAGCCGCCGACCAGCTCGACCCGACCGTCGGGCCGGACCAGCCGGGCGGTGAGGCCCAGCGACGCCAACCACGCCGAGGCCCGCTCACCTCGGGTGATGGCGGCGGCGGAGGCGGCGTCGGCGTCAACGCACGAGGTGGCGGC
>JAKAXG010000585.1 GCA_021827225.1 Actinomycetes bacterium
TTCCGATCTCCACTACCGTCGAGGCACTGGGGAAGCTGCCTGCGGCCTTCGACACCGAAGAGTACAGGGACCGGTTCCCGGAGCTGGACTGGAAGATCACGGCCGGCAACTCCTCGCAGATCACCGACGGCGCCAGCGCCATGCTGGTCATGAGCGAGGAGCGGGCCGCCCAGCTCGGGATGACACCGCGTGCCCGTGTCGTGGCCTCCGCGGTCTGCGGGGACGACCCGATGCTCATGTTGACCGGCCCCATTCCGGCCACCGCGATGGTCCTCGACAGGTCCGGTCTCGACCTGGCAGACCTGGCGGCGGTGGAGGTGAACGAGGCCTTCGCCTCGGTGCCCCTCGCCTGGCAGAGGGAGTATCCCGTGGCCGACGCCGTGCTCAACCCCCACGGCGGGGCCATAGCCCTCGGCCACCCCCTCGGGGCCTCGGGCGGGCGGCTGACGGCGACACTGCTCAACCACCTGGAGCGCACCGGGGGCCGCTACGGACTTCAGACCATGTGCGAGGCCGGCGGCATGGCCAACGCCATGATCATCGAGGCGCTCTCGTGACCCCCCAACCGAACGACAAGGAGCAACAGTGGATCTGACCGGAGCATCGGTCGTAGTCACCGGAGGAGCCAGCGGTCTCGGGCTGGCGACCACCCGCCAACTCGTTTCACGCGGCGTGAGGACGGCGCTGCTCGACCTTCCCAGCTCGGCTGGTGCCGAGGTGGCGCGCGAGTTGGGCCCCCTCGCCCGGTTCGCGGCCGCGGACGTGACCGACGCTGAGGCGGTGTCAGCCGCCCTGGACATGGCAGAGGAAACCGGTCCGATCCGGGCGCTGGTCCACTGCGCCGGGCGGGGGGGAACGGTGCGGCTGGTCGAACGCGACGGCAGCCCCGGATCCCTGGAACTCTTCGAGGAGATCGTCCGCATCAATCTCATCGGCACCTTCAACGTGCTCCGGCAGGTCGCCGGCCGCATGAGCTCCTACGAGCCGGTCGGCGAGGAACGGGGCGTCTGCGTGCTGACATCGTCGGTAGCCGCGTGGGAAGGACAGGTCGGGCAGATCCCCTACGCCTCCTCCAAGGCCGGCATCGTCGGCATGACCCTGGTCGCGGCGCGCGACCTGGCCACCAAGCTCGTCCGGGTGTGCACCATCGCACCCGGGATCTTCGACACGCCGATCCTGTCCCGCTTCTCGGAGGAGATCCGGCAGGGCCTGGCCCGCCAGATACCCCACCCGGCCCGGCTGGGACAGCCGGCGGAGTTCGCCGCGCTGGCTCTTCACATCATCGACAACCCGATGCTGAACGGGGAGACCATCCGCCTCGACGGCGCCGTCAGGATGCAGCCCCGATGACGATCGAGGAGGCGAAGCCGGCGGCGCAGGACGAGGTCGTACGCCTCGAACGGGCCGGAGGCGTGCTGGTGGTCACCATAGACCGGCCGCAGGTGCGCAACGCCATCAACACGGCCACGGCCTCCGCTATCGCCGGTGCGATGGAGACGCTGGACTCCGATACGGATCTGGTGGCCGGCGTGATCACCGGGGCCGGCGGCACGTTCTGCACCGGCATGGATCTCAAGGCCTTCCTCGCCGGCGAGCGGCCGTCGATACCGGGCCGCGGCTTCGCCGGAATCGTGGAGCGACCCCCGGACAAACCGATCATCGCCGCCGTGGAAGGCCACGCGGTGGCCGGTGGCTTCGAGATCGTCCTGGCGTGCGACCTGGTGGTAGCGGCGGAGAACGCGGTGTTCGGCCTGCCCGAGGTTCGCCGTGGCCTGGTCGCCGCCGGGGGAGGGCTCCTGCGCCTGCCCGAGCGCATCCCCTACCACCACGCCATGCAGTGGGCCCTGACCGGGGCCATGGTCCCGGCCGACAAGGCCTTCGACGCCGGGCTGGTCAACATCCTGACCGCTCCGGGACAGGCGGTGGACCAGGCAGTGCAACTGGCCGGCTCCATAGCCGCCAACGGCCCGCTGGCGGTCCGGGCCACCAAGCAGATCATCCAGCGGTCCCGGGACTGGAGCCGTGAGGTCGCCTTCGCCGCCCAGCGGGAGATAAGCGAACCGGTCCGGGCGTCCGAGGACGCCCGGGAAGGGGCCCTGGCGTTCACGGAGAAACGCCCACCACGCTGGACGGGGCGGTAGCGAAGGTAGCGGGGGTGGCCGGCGCGAACCGGCCGCCCCGCCTACTCCGGAGGGGGGAACCGGGGAGCCCTCTTCTCCAGGAAGGCCCTGGCCCCCTCCACCATGTCGGCGCTACCCACGGCTTGGACGAGCATGCCGAGACCGCCCATGAACGAGTCGCGGGCGGTGTTCCACCAGGTGTTGGAACTGACCTTGGTGATCTCGAGATACCGCGGGCTGAGCCGGGCGATCTCCCCGCACCACTGCAGGGCCGCCTGCTCCACCAGGTCATCGTCGACCACTTCGTTGACCAGGCCCATGGTCAGCGCCTGCTCCGCCGAATAGCGGCGGCACAGCATGGCGACCTCTTTGGCCCTTTTCTCCCCCAGCTGAATGATCATGGCGTTCGTGGCCCCGGTCACGGGGGAGCTGCCGACCCGGGGCCCGGTCTGTCCGAACGTGGCGGAACGACCGGCTATGGCGAAGTCGCACGCCACGACCAGCTCGTTGCCTCCCCCCGCGGCCGGGCCGCTGACCGCTGCGATCACTGGCCGGGGGCAGGCCCGGATGGCGTCGAACATCCGCAGCGACGCCCGGTAGAGGCGCCGCATCTGGGGCAGGGTGGGGGTGCTCAGCTGTTGAAGGGAACCGCCGGCGCAGAAACTTCCGCCTTCTCCGGTTATGACGACGGAGCGGACCGACGTGGCCGACTCGACCGCCTCGGTTATGGCGCCGGCCATATCCTCGTCATAAGCGTTCCGGCGGTCAGGCCTGGTCAGGATGATCCACAACGAGTCATGGTCGCGGTCCTCCACGCGGATGTCAGCCATCCGAAACCTCCTTGTGCCGGCCGGCTAAAGCGGCCGGGTCGCGGGCCGTCGCGGTGGGCGGCCCTCATGGTCGGTGCTGCAGCTACTCGACGGTGATGGCCCGCTCGGGACAGCTGCGGGCGGCCAGGGCGGCGGTGGCCTCCATCCCGGCGGGGACGATGTCGGATTCGACATACGCCTGCCCGTCCTCGTCGCGCAGCTGGAAGATGTCCGGTGCCGTCATATGACAGACGCCGTGCCCCTGGCACACCTCGGTATTGATGCGAACGCGCATGCTCTCTCCCATCGCCGTCGGGGCACCTGCAGGCGCCGCGACGGGGTCGTCATCTAGCTGGCTTTGAGCATAACAAGGATAACGATTAGCATGGTCATGTCGCGGAACGAAAAGGGAGAGGGCTCACGAATGTCGGCTGATGGACGCTGCCCGGTAGTGGATTTCGACCACAACTCACAGGCACACGCTGATGACACCGCTGGCTCGTACCGCCGGCTGCGCGCCACGGCGCCGGTCGCATGGAGCGAGGCGAACGGCGGGTACTGGATCCTGTCCGACTACTCGAGTGTCTTCGACGCTGCCCGCGACGACGACCTGTTCTCGTCGCAGCGCACCGAGTCCGGCGGGGAGGGGCTCGCCGTCGTGATCCCCAAGACGCCGATGCACTTCCACATCCCCATCGAGCTGGACCCCCCGGAATTCCGCAAGTACCGCAAGCTGATCAACTTGATCACCGCGCCGGCCGCCATCGAGGAGCTCTACGACAAGGTCGACTACTACACCACCTGGTTCATCGACCAGGTGATCGAGTCGGGAAGGTGCGACTTC
>JAKAXG010000586.1 GCA_021827225.1 Actinomycetes bacterium
CCGCCACCCGCAGGTCGCAGGCCGCGGCCAACACCAGCCCCCCACCGACGCAGTGGCCGTGCAGGCGGGCGACGGTGACCGCCCGCATCGACTCGACGGCATCCGCCATGCGCCGCCCGGCGTCGGCCGCCTCCCGGGCCGCGCCAGCCCCGGGGGCGGCGCCGCCGCCGGGCGAGAAGGACGCCAGGTCGGCGCCGGCGCTGAACGCCCGGCCCCGTCCCCGGACCACGGCCACCTTGACCTCGGGGCTCGAGTCCACGCAGCGGGCCGCCTCCACCAGTTCTGTCAGGGCGGTGGTGCTGAGCGGGTTCAGCTTCTCGGGCCGGTTCAGGATGATGTCAGCCCTGGTGCCGCTGACGGTGACCTCGATCGTGGAGAAGTCCATGCCCCACGATCCCACATCGCCGGCCTCCACTGGAGCGCCCCTTGCGCAGAACTCGTTGTCAGCAGACTCGTCGTCAGAAGCGCGACAGCGCCGCCGGATCGTCGGGGTCGACGCAGAGATCCTTGAAGCGAGCCGGGCCCATGGGTCGGAATCTCGGCGAGCCCCCCTCAGGACGCGGGGGTGTGGTTCACCATCCAGCGGATGCCGTAGCGGTCCAGGGTCACTCCCCAGTAGGAGCCCCACGGCATGTCGGCCATGGGCGACCCTTCCGAACCGCTGTCCGACAGGGCGGCGTAGATCCGGTCGGCCTCCTCCCTGCTGTCCACGTCGAGGCAGAGGGTGGTGTTGTTGCCGATGCGGGTCTCGTGTCCCATCGACCGCAGCATGTCGGTGGCCATCAGCAGATGGCCGGCGAGGATGGGCAGCTCGGCGTGCATCACCAGGTCCCGCTCCCCGGCGGGCAGTTCGCCGGGGCCCATCGCCGGCATGTCCGAGAAGCGGCTGAGCATGGTGATCTCGGTGCCGAAGATCTTGGCGTAGAAGGTGAACGCCTCCTCGGTCTGGCCCTGGAAGTTGAGGTACGTGTTGACTCTCGCCATCGGTGGCTCCTTGGTCGGGGGACGCCCCCGGGGGCGCCCGCATCATCGTCTACCGGGGCAGACGGCGACGCCACCGGAAACTCATCGCCACCGACCGGGCGGCCAGAGACCGGCCGGGCGGTCAGGCCTCCGCCGCCGGCAGCTCGACGTCGAGGGCTCGGTAAGCGGCCCGCAGGTAGGACTCGGCGCGCGGCGAGCCGATGATCCCGGGGGCCATGCGGTTCATCATGTAGGAGAACGTCATGCGCCGATCCAGATCCATGATGATGACCGACCCTCCCCAGCCGCCCCAGAAGCACACCCTGCCGGTCGGGATGTAAGGGACGGTCGCCGGCTCGGGCAGCCCGTAGCCGATACCGAAGCGGAGGGGCACGCCGAGGACCAGGTCCACACCTTCGGCCTGCACCTCGAAGATCGATTCGATGACCTCCGGGGAGAGGAGCCGGACCCCGCCCGCCTCGCCTCCGAGCGTGACCGCCGACAGCATCCGGGCCACGGACCGGGCGTTGCCGTGGCCGTTGGCACCGCCGATGTCAGCGGCCCGCCACTCCGGGGTGTTGGCCGCCGCCGCGTCGACCGGGGGGCCGGTGAAGGTCCGGACCACGGGGCTGGTCGGGTCCATGGTGGCCAGATCGAAAGGCAGCGGGGGCGGGGGGACGACCGGTGCGATGCGTCCGCTGTCGGCAGGGGAGGCGCCGATCTGGAAGTCGGCGCCGAGCGGACCGGCGATCTCCTCGGCGACGAACTCCTTGAGACTCTTCCCCGTCACCCTGCGCACCACCTCGCCGAGGAGATGCCCGAAGTTGAGGGCGTGGTAGCCGGAGGCCGTCCCGGGCTGCCACCACGGCGCCTGGGCGGCCATGCGGGACGTGGCGGACTCCCAGTCGTAGAGATCCTCCATCGCCGCCGGCTGGTCCAGCCCCGACACGCCCGAGGTGTGCGAGAGCAGATGCCGCACCTCGACCGTCTCCTTGCCCGCCGTCGCGAACTCGGGCCAGTAGCGGGCCACCGGGGCGTGCAGATCGACCTGGCCCCGCGACGCCAGCATCAGCACCGCCAGGCTGGTGACGGTCTTGGTGGTCGACCAGACGTTGACGATGGTGTCGCGTTCCCACCGCTCCGACCGACCCTCGTCCCGCCAGCCACCCCAGATGTCAACCACCACCTCCCCGTCGATGTCCACGGCGATGGAGGCGCCCAGTTCGTCGCCGGAGGCCAGGTTGGCCTCGAGGACGTCCCGGATCTCCTTGAACCGGCTGTCACAGGAACCGTTGACCTCGACCATGACGCACCCCCCGGATCACACGACGGAGGAAAGGCTAGCGGTCGTCAGGACCGGGCCGCCAGGGGTCGACGCCGGCCGTCAACCGGCGGACGCGCGCCATGGCAGGGAACGCTTCGACCGCTCCCTGCCACGCTGCGCTATTCAGTTGTGGAGCCCGCAACACGAGAACGGTTGCACAGTAACCGCATATCGGTTGGGGAAACACGGCCTGGATCCGTCCATAAGAGCCGCTGGCCAGGACCCTCCTGGCAAAGAAATCAACCTCCCCCACAGTCTCCCGGCGTGCTCTAACGTCCGGATCGCGCTCGGTTTCCAGGAACGGTCTGGGACCGCTCGGTGCGGGCCAGCTCAGTTGAAGGCATGCGCCTCCAACCAGCGGAGCGGCGGCGGTGAACGCTCAATCGTGTCCATGATCAGGGAACCTCCTCGAACGGGTGTCGTTCTTCCGCTGATTGGTCCACGGACCGTTGACAACTTTCATAACTCTTTTCCGGGAGAAATTCAAGCCCTTTCGCCGGAAAGGAGGCGTCGGTCGCGAGCGGTCAACGCCGGCGCCGTCGTCGTGTCAGTACACCCAGACGGTGGCGCCTATGGGCGCCACGTTGTGAGCCCAGATCCAGTCGATGGCCTCGTTGCTCACCCGTACGCAGCCGTGCGAGACGGGGTAGGGCGGCACGACCGGAGCGCCGTGGACGGCGTAGCCCTGGTAGAAGAACTTCGGCCGCCACAGCTCGCCGAGCGAGCTGACCACCATGCCGTCCACCTGGCGGAAGATCTGGAAGCGGCCGACGGGGGTGTCGGCCACGGCCGTGACCCCGCCGTCGGTGTAGGTGTAGCCACCCCCGGTGGAGGTGTTGAACGTGTACTGGAGCCGGCCGTTCGACACGACCATGAGCAGGTCGCGCTGGAGGTCCACCTCGATCAGGGACCCGGACCGGCTCCTCGGCGAGGGCACCACGGCGGCCGCCAAGGCCGCCTGCGTGGCCGGCCCCGCCGCCCCGTCCGCGCTGATGCCGGCCGCCTTCTGGAGGGCGTACACCGCCTGCTGGGTGGCGTCGCCGAACACGCCGTCAGGCGTGCCGACCCAGTAACCGAGGGCGCTGAGCCGTTGCTGGAGGGCCAGCACGGCTGGCCCGCTCGAGCCCAGGCTGAGGGTCCCCGACGGAGCCGGAACCACCGCCGGAGCGGTGGGAAGCAGCCAGTACCCGTTCCCGTCGGGCATGGCCGCGATCGCCCTGACGGGGTTGGGCAGCTGCGCGCCGCCCATCGAACCGTAGAAGCGGGCGTTGCCGTAGGTGAAGATGCCGCCGTCGGCGGCGGCGAGCCAGTAGCCGCCTCCGTTGGGGGTGGCGGCGATGCCGGTGATGGGTTGGTTGAGTCGCAGGTTGGCGGCGGAGCCGTAGTAGTGGGCGTTGCCGTAGGTGAAGATGCCGCCGTCGGCGGCGGCGAGCCAGTAGCCGCCTCCGTTGGGGGTGGCGGCGATGCCGGTGATGGGTTGAGATC
>JAKAXG010000587.1 GCA_021827225.1 Actinomycetes bacterium
TCTGCAACGCCGGTATCCGCTTCATAGAGGAGGCGGCCAAGATGCGGGCCTTCACCGCCATGTGGGACCGGTTGTGCCTGGAGCGGTGGGGGGTGGAGGACCCCAAGCTCCGGAGGTTCCGCTACGGGGTGCAGGTCAACTCGCTGGGCCTCACCGAGCAGCAGCCGGAGAACAACGTCCCCCGCATCGTCCTCGAAGCCCTCGGCGTCACCCTGTCCCGGGGGGCCCGGGCCCGGGCCCTGCAGCTCCCGGCGTGGAACGAGGCGCTCGGCCTGCCCCACCCGTGGGACCAGCAGTGGTCGCTGCGGATACAGCAGATCCTGGCGTTCGAGACCGACCTGCTCGAGTACGGCGACATCCTGGACGGCTCCCACGTGGTGGAGGCCAAGACCGCCGAGCTGGTCGAGGGGGCCACCGCCGAGATGGAGGAGATCCTGGCCCTGGGCGGGGCGTTCGAGGCCATCGAGACCATGAAGGGCCGGCTGGTGGCCAGCCAGTCGGAGCGGACCCGGCGCATCGAGGCGGGGGAGCTGCCGGTGGTCGGGGTCAACCGGTTCACCACCACCGCCCCCTCCCCTCTCGGCGGGGACGGGTCGGTGCTGACCGTGGACCCGGCGGTGGAGGCGCATCTCATCGAGGACGTGCAGCGGTGGCGGGCCGACCGGGACGGGCGGGCCGTGACCGCCGCCCTCGACGACCTGCGCCGGGCGGCCGAGGGCCGGGACAACATCATGGATGCCACCATCGCCCTGGCCGCCGCCGGCGGCACCACCGGGGAGTGGGCCGACGCCCTGCGCCAGGTGTGGGGGGAGTACCGGGCCCCGACCGGCATCGGGGCCGCCACCGGCGCCGGCGGCTCCGGGCGGTCCGGAATGGACCAGGCCCGGGAGCGGGTCCGGGCCATCACCGGCGGGACGGGCGCCCCGCCCCGCCTGCTGGTCGCCAAGCCCGGCCTCGACGGGCACAGCAACGGGGCGGAGCAGATCGCGGTGGCGGCGCGCGACGCCGGCTTCGAGGTCGTCTACCAGGGGATCCGCCAGACCCCCGAGCAGATCGCGGCGGTGGCCCGGGACGAGGACGTCGACCTGATCGGCCTGTCCATCCTGTCGGGCAGCCACCTGGACCTGGTGGCCGAACTGACCGGGTTGCTGCGCGCCGCCGGCGTCGACGCCCCGGTGGTGGTGGGCGGCATCATCCCCCCCGAGGACGCGGCCAGGCTGACCGACCTGGGCGTGGCCGCGGTGTACACCCCCAAGGACTTCCAGCTGGGCCGGATCATGGCCGACCTGGCCGAGCTGGCCGCAGCCGCGGCCGCGGTGTAGCTCTCAGCATGCGTTCATGTCCGTCGGCTGAAATGGTAGGTCCATGAGCGGCGAGGAAGACGGCAGCACGGTCACCCACCAGGTTTCCTGGAAGCGGCGGGGCCTGTACGCCGCAGTGCGGGCGGTGGTGGTGCTGCTGATCGGCGCCGTGGTGTACCCGCTGGTCATCCCCTACAACCACGCGGTGCGCAGCCGGCTGGCCCAGATGGTGCCGGCCAGTACGGGCCTGGCCGCCTACGACAAGGCCAAGCCGCAGGCCGGCGAGCAGGCCGACAACGCCACCGGCCTGGCGGCTGTCACCGCCGCCGCCAAGAAGTCGCCGGGCGGGACCGGCATCTACTCCGTCGAGTGGTCCCCCAACCAGACCTCGGGGGCCGGGGTCATCGCCTTCCTGCTCCCCGACTCCAAGACGGCGGCGACCGCCCTGGCCCAGATCAGGAGTCAGCAGCTGGCCCCCGGCTCCTACACCTCCGACCAGCTGAAGCGGGTGTCGACCTTCACCGTGGCCGGGGTGCCCGGATCGGCCGGCTCGGTGTACCAGCCGACCGCCAAGAAGGGCGGGCCCCCCGGGCTGGCCGTGGCCGCCTTCCGCTACGGCCGGGTGGTGGCGGTGGCCGAGGTGGCCAACTCCGACGACGCCACCGTGCGGCCCGACACCCTGAAGCTGGCGGGGACCGAGGTGGCCAAGCTGCACAGCCTCGGCACCGGCTTCACCCTGGAGGAGACGGTCAACCCGACCCTGCCCACGGTCCTGTGGGGGGTGGGCGCCGTGGTGCTGGCCCTCCTGGTGGCCCTGATCCCCCTGGAGCGGCACCGCCGGGCGCTCGAGCGCCAGCGGGCCTACGAGGCGGAGATGGCCAACAAGATCGTGGTCGGCCGCCAGGTCATCGCCAAGCACCGCCGGTGAGCCGGCCCGGGCGCCGCTAGGGCTGCAGCTCCACCCAGGGCCGGGCCCGCTGCACGGTGTGGGGCTTGGACCACCACCGGCCGGAGAACCGCCACGGGCCGGGCTGGTCGGCCGCCGGGGCGGCCACCACCGGCCGGGGCCAGGCCATCTCCACCGCGGCCAGGATGGCCGCCAGCTCCTCCTCGGAGGGCACCGGGGCGCTCACAGCGGCACGTTCCCGTGCTTGCGCTTGGGCAGCTCCTCGCGCTTGGTGCGCAGCAGGTCCAGCGAGCGGGCCAGCACCCTGCGGGTGTCGGCCGGGTCGATCACGTCGTCCACGTAGCCCCGCTCGGCGGCCAGGTACGGGTTGGCGAAGCGCTCGGTGTACTCCTCCACCAGCTCCGCCCGGCGGGCCGCCGGGTCGGCGGAGGTGGCCAGCTCCCGGCGGTAGACGATGTCGACCGCTCCCTGGGGGCCCATGACCGCCAGCTCGGCGGACGGCCAGGCGAAGGCCAGGTCGGCCCCGATGGACTTGGAGTTCATGACCACGTAGGCGCCGCCGTAGGCCTTTCGGGTGATGATCTGGATGCGCGGGACGGTGGACTCGCAGTAGGCGTAGAGCAGCTTGGCCCCGTGGCGGATGATCCCGCCGTACTCCTGGTCGGTGCCGGGCATGAAGCCGGGGACGTCGACGAAGGTGACCAGCGGGATGTTGAACGAGTCGCAGGTGCGCACGAAGCGGGCACCTTTTTCCGAGCTCTCGATGTCGAGCACCCCGGCCAGGTTCTGCGGCTGGTTGCCCACGATGCCGACCACGTGGCCGTCTATGCGGGCGAAGCCGCACACCAGGTTCATGGCCCACAGGGCGTGGTACTCGATGAACTCGCCGTCGTCGACGACCGCGGTGATGACCTTCTTCATGTCGTAGGGCTGGTTGGGGCTGGCCGGGATCAGCTGGGCCAGCTCCGGGGTGGAGCGGTCCGGGTCGTCGCCGGTCTCGAGGCGGGGAGGCTCCTCCATGTTGTTGGAGGGCAGGAAGCTGAGCAGGTAGCGGACCTCGTCCAGGCAGCTCTTCTCGTCAGCGGTGACGAAGGTGGCCACCCCGGACTTGGTGGCGTGGGTGATGGCCCCGCCCAGCTGCTCCAGGGAGACCTCCTCGCCGGTCACCGTCTTCACCACGTCGGGGCCGGTGATGAACATCTGGGAGGTGTCGCGCACCATGAAGATGAAGTCGGTCATGGCCGGGCTGTACACCGCCCCGCCGGCGCAGGAGCCCATGATCACGCTGATCTGGGGGATCACCCCGGAGGAGTCCACGTTGCGCTTGAAGATGCCCCCGAAGTAGTGCAGGCCGACCACGCCCTCCTGCACCCGGGCCCCGCCGCCGTCGTTGATGCCGACCATCGGCACCCCGAGCGACGTCGCCAGGTCCATGATCTTGTGGACCTTCTCGCCGAACACCTCGCCCAGGGAGCCGCCGTTGACGGTGAAGTCCTGGGAGAAGATGCACACCTTGCGCCCGTCGACGGTCCCGAAGCCGGTTATGACACCGTCG
>JAKAXG010000588.1 GCA_021827225.1 Actinomycetes bacterium
GTTCTCCCACGGCCGCGTCATGGAGGTGGGGCCGGCCCGGGACGTGGTGATGGCCTACAGCGACTCGGTCCAGGAGGGTCGCCACATCGACGAGTTCGGCCACCTGCGATGGGGGTCGGGCGAGGCCCGCATCAACGGGGTCATGTGGATGGACCCCGGCGATTCCCCGGTGAGCCGGCTCTACAGCGGTCGGCCGGCCCGGTTACGTCTGTTCTACGAGACCACCGAGGCGGTAGGCCGGCCTGTGTTCTCCGTCAAGATCGCCACCCCCGCCGGTTTCGAGGTGACCACCGCCACGTCGCGCGATGTGGGGTGCGTGCCGGAGAAGCTGGACGGGTCCGGCCATGTGGACCTGATCTTCGATCAGCTCCGCCTCCTGCCTGGCCCGTACGTCCTGACCGTCTCGGTCAGCGACCAGTCCCGCATCCACGACTACGACGTGCGCCACGAGATCGTCCGCTTCGAGGTCGAGAAGGGCGATCTGCGCGAGCCCTCCGGCGTGACGGCTCTCGGCGGGCAGTGGAAGATCGAGAAGCACACCCCGGCCTGAATCCCGGTTCCGGCACCGCCACCGGGGCGGTTCTGCCCGACCGGGACGGCGTGCTCAATCTGCTGGTACGGCCAACCAGCCGGCGGTGGCCAGGGGCGGGGCCGACCTGGCTGATGTGGAGCAGGTCCAGACCGAGGTCATGGGCCGGCTGGCCGCGCTGATCAGGCTCTGAACCGGGCGGGTCGATCCCGGCGGGTCAGTCGGGGTGCACCGTCCGGCGGATCCAGCGAGCCAGGCCGGCGCTGACCTCGGCTGCGCCGCCGCGCCGGTAGGCGGCTGCGGCCCGCCCGGCGGCGGAGCGCACCCGCTGGTGCAGGAGCGGGGGAGGGGCAACCGGCTCGGGCGGTGCCGGCTCGGGCGGAGGGGGAGCGGGGACCGGGGGCCAGGGCATCAGCGACCCGAGGTCAGCCGCACGCGACGGCGAGTCGCAGAATTCCAGTAGCGGGCGCAGCACCTCGGACCAGACGAAACGGCGGGCGACGGCGCCGGCGTTGGCCCGGCAGCGGGATCGGGCCGAGGGGTCGTCGAGGAGGGCGGCGATGGCCGCGGCCGCGGCGTCGACGTCCTCGCCTGGTACCACCGCGCCGAGCCCCTCCCGGGCGATGATCTCAGCGAAACCGTCACCTCTGGTGGCGACAATCGGGAGACCGGCCCAGATGTAGTCCAGGATCCGGGTGCGGAAGGAGTACGCCGTTTCGATGTGCTCGACATGCAGCGACAGGGCCACGTCAGCCTCTAGGAGGAAGTTCGACCGGTCCTCGTAGGCCACCCAGCTCTCGTTGAAGAAGACGTGGGTGCCGGCGAGACCGAGTTCCGATGCCAGGGCCCGGGCGGCGGTGAGGGTGCGGGACTCCTCTATGGCCGGGTTCGGGTGACGCACGCCGAGGAAGTACAGCCGCAGATCCGGGTAGGAGGCCCGGAGCCGGTCGACCGCCCGGATGGCGGTGAGCGGGTCGAACCAGTCGTACACCCCGCCACCCCAGAGCACCACCCGGTCCTCGGACCCGATCCCCGGTATGACCCCCTTCATGGCCGGGCGGTCCCGGACCGGGGGGTCGTCGGGCAGGCCGAAAGCGACCACGTCGATGAGCTGGCGCAGTGACGGGTCGGCGGTGTAGTTGGCCGGGTTCACCCGGCCGGCCGCGGACAGAAAGCCGAGCCACAGGTCCCGCTGCTTCTCGCTGGCGCATAGGAAGAAGTCGCCGCGGAGCATCTGCTCGCCGAGCACCCGCACCGACGAAGCCACGTTGTAGGACCGCTCCGGCTCCGGCTGATCGCGGCCCAGCTCGAGGGCCTCGAGATGGAGGGGGTCGTACAGATCGACGACCATCACTTTTTCCGTGGTCTTCAGGACCGGCACGTGGTTCAGGACGTATCCCTGGAAGAGAACCACCGTGCACCACCGCTCCAGCTCGGCGAAGCGCTCCTGACCGGCCGCCTCCGTGGCGAAGCGGTCACTGCTGCGCTCGCACGTCGGTGATGTGGTCGCCAGTACCACCTCATGGTGGCGCGACAGGGCCTCGGCGATCTGCCACGCCCGGATGGCCGGCCCGGCCATACGCTCGGTCAGTACGTCGTCGGTGACGATGAGGATCCGCTGCACGGTGGTCGGCGCGGCTACCTTCGGCCGGATGGCCCATGCCGGAGACCGAACGAGCGGATCTGGAGCACCGGGGCAGCCTAGCGGTAGCAGCCGCATCCTGGTGCTGTGCTTCGACCCCCTCACCGACACCATGCCGGGACCGGCCATCCGGGCCTGGCACCTGGCCGAGCAGCTGGCCAGGTCCTGCCAGGTCGTGCTGGCCGGTACGGCCGGGGCTACCCGCACATCTCCCGTCATGGACGTGCGGGCCGTGGCCGACCCGGACCTCGAAGCCCTCGTCGGCGGGGTCGACGCGGTCTTCGCCCCCACCAGCGTGGTCCGGCGTCATCCGGCTGTGGTCGCCTCCGGCCGCCCCCTGTGCATCGACATGTACATCCCCACCCACCTCGAGAACCTCGAGGCGCTCGGTCAGGCGGGGGGTGAGGAGCACGTGGCCGCCGTGGACCACCAGGTGTCGGGAATCAACGAGGACCTGCGCAACGGGGATTTCTTTCTGTGTGCCAGCGAACGCCAGCGGGATTTCTGGCTGGGCAGCCTGGCCTCCCTGGGCCGGCTCAACCCGGCCACCTACGCCGCCGACCCCACCCTCCGCAACCTGATAGACGTGGTCCCCTTCGGGCTGGACCCGGAACCGCCGGCGGAGGAGCGGGGGGTGCTGCGGAGGGCGTTCCCGGGGATCGGCGAGCGCGACCCGGTGGTCATCTGGGGCGGCGGGGTCTACAACTGGTTCGATCCGTTGTCCCTGCTCCGGGCCGTGGACCGCATGAGAGAGACCCGCCCGGATATCCGCCTGGTGTTCCTCGGCATGCGCAACCCCAACCCCGGCATCCCCGAGATGCGGGTGGCGACAGAGCTGCGGGCGGAGAGCGACCGGAGGGGACTCACCGGCACCCACGTGTTCTTCAACGACGGCTGGGTCCCCTACGACCGGCGGGGGGCCTACCTCGCCGACGCGGACGTGGCAGCCAGCACCCACCTGGCCCACGTGGAGACCCACTTCTCGTTCCGGACCCGGGTCCTCGACTACCTGTGGGCCGGCCTGCCGATGGTGTTGACCGGAGGGGACACCCTCTCCGATGGCATAGACCAGGCCGGTCTGGGGATCACCGTGGGGCCGGCCGATCCGGCAGCCATCGCCGAGGCCATAGACCGGCTGCTCTCGGACCCCCCCGACCGCCGGGCGGTGCGCCGGTACGGCGCCGGGTTCACCTGGGACCGCGTAGCCGCCCCGCTGGTGGCCTTCGCGGCGCGACCCCGGGCTGCCGCCGACCGGGACCGCCGGTCGCAGGCGGCCGGCGGTCCGGGCCCGGAGACGCCACCGGCGCCGACCCCTGCAGGAGGGGAACCGGCGCCGGCGGAGGATCCGCTGGAGGTCAGCCTGGTCAGGTTGGCCAGGGGCTCGGCCCGCAGGCTGTCACCCCGGTTGCGCCGGCTCCCCGGGCCGGTCAGGCGTTGGGGGGGCCGGCTGCTGCGGCGCTGAACCGTCCGCTCAGAACCCGGCCATGCCGACGACCGGCTTGTTGAGGGCGATGTTGCCGGTGGATCCGTAGAACCTGGCGTCGCCGTAGGCGAAGATGCCGCCGTCGGACGCGACCAGCCAGTAGC
>JAKAXG010000589.1 GCA_021827225.1 Actinomycetes bacterium
TCATCGACTGCCCCACCCAGGCGGACGTGGACCGGTACTGGGACGCCCTCGGCGACGGCGGCGAGGAGATCGCGTGCGGCTGGCTCGAGGACCGCTTCGGCCTGCGCTGGCAGGTGGTCCCGTCCGGACTGCCGACCGTCCTCGGCGACCCCGACCCGGCGAGGTCGCAGCGGGCCGTGCAGGCGATGCTCTCCATGAAAAAGCTCGACCTGGACGCCATCAAGCGGGCCGCCGACGGCGGGGGGTGAGCGCTCTCAGGGATCCTCGAGGCCGAGGGACACGAAGATCTCGTGGCGCTGGGACTCGAAGTCCTCCTCGGTGATGGCCCCGGCCGACCGCAGCTCGTTGAGGTGGTGGAACCGGGACATCATCTCGGCCTGGTCGGCCGGCTCCGGGCTCTCCTCGCGGCGCTGCTGGCGCCGCTCGGACTTGGCCGCCTTGCGGTCGTTGCGCTGGGCCGTCAACCGGCGCTTTCCGGCGCTCTCGCCGCCCCGGCTCACTTCGACCGCCCCGGTACGCGGGGATTGGCAGGGAAGCCGGTGCGGGATGCCGCCATGTGATGAGCTCCAAACTCCGGGTCCGGCCTCGCCGGCCACCTGGCGGCGGCGTGGACCCCGGGATGTCAGGTCCGCTCGATCTGAGCGCTCCTCAACTCTACCGTGCCTGGTGGCCCGAGTTGGAGGGTTCCGCCATCAGCGGAGACCGCTGGACTGTCGTCGCGGATGCGGTCCCTCATCCGGTCGATCCTCTTCAGCTGCCTGGCCCGGTCCACGTCGTTGCGGGCGGTGTCGCCCCGGACCCGGTCGGCCAGGCGGTCGAGACGGGTCAGCTCCTCGCCCCGGACCCGTGCCGCCTCGGGGGCGGGGAGCCGGCGCAGCGCCCGCCTGAACGCCTGCTGGGCGTCAGCGGTGCGATCCAGCCCCAGGTCCCGGCTGATCCGGGCGTAGGCCTGGCCCTGGTCCCGGAGCTGCAGGACCCTCTCGTCAACCGCTTCGGATGGATCCGACAACGGGATCACCTCCCGAGCCTGGGGCTCAGCCGCTCGCAGGCAGGGATGTATTCCCAACCTGGGGATCAGCCTACCGCGTGGCGGTCCACTACCATTCCAGGGGCTGGACACTCCTCGCTCCACTACGGGCCGTGTCCCAACCACAGCAGAGACGAGGACGGGTGGTCAACAAGCGTGTGGTGCAGCCCGAGGAGGACCTCGTGCGCCTGTACCTCAACGACGTCGGCAAGCACGCCCTTCTGAGCAAGGAGGACGAGGCCCGCTTGGCCCAGGCGATCGAGGCGGGCCGGGATGCCCGGCACGAGCTGGCGGGGACCGAGGCGCTGACCCCTTCGCGCCAGCGCGAGCTGCGACGCGTGATCCGCCACGGCGACGAGGCGACCGACACCTTCGTCAAGGCCAACCTGCGCCTGGTGGTGTCGATCGCCAAGCGGTACCAGTCAGCCGATGTGCCCCTCCTCGACCTGGTCCAGGAAGGCAATCTCGGGCTGATGCACGCCGTGGAGAAGTTCGACTGGCGCAAGGGCTTCAAGTTCTCGACCTACGCCACCTGGTGGATACGCCAGGCCATCAGCCGGGGGATCGCCAACACCGGCCGGACCGTGCGGCTCCCGGTCCACGCCGGCGACCTGCTGAACCGGGTCACCAAGGCCAGAACCCGGCTGGAGGCGCAGCTGGGCCGGCGTCCCACCACCGCCGAGCTGGCCGCCGACCTGGGCACCGAGCAGCACAAGGTCGTGGAGATCCTCCGTTACGTGTCCGAGCCGCTGTCACTATCGGACCCGCTGCGATCCGACAGCGACGGCGAGCTCGGCGACATCGTCGAGGACCGCTCGGCCGTGTCCCCGTTCGACGCGGCGGCCGCGTCGCTGCTGCCCGCCGAGGTGGCCAAGATGCTGCTCGTCCTCGACGACCGGGAACGGGCCATCCTCCAGCTGCGCTTCGGGCTCGACTGCGGGCAGCCCCGGACCCTGGACGAGGTCGGCGTCTACTTCAACCTCACGCGGGAACGGATCCGCCAGATCGAGGCCCGGGCCATGTCCAAGCTGCGCCATCCGACCCACGACCGCAACGCCCACGATCTGCTGACCGGATAGCCCTCCCGGCCCGGAGGGACGTCTCCGTGGTGATCCCAGCGGCAGCGGGAGCGCCGATACAGTCCCTGCGCCGGCCACCGGATGACAGGCCGCCGAACGACAGAACGTCGCCCCCGTCCCGGTACAGGGTTCGACACAGATCGAATCCCGAGGTCGAAATACAGTGGCTACCACAGCGAGGCCAACCGATGCGTCCCCGGGCCGGTCTGCGCCCCCGTCTCCCCCCGCACCGGCGCTCCAGCGGTTCAGCGCCGTGGTACTGCTCGGCCTGCCGCTCGCCGGGCTGGTGTGGGCCACGTTGTGGGCGTGGAGCGACGGGGTCGGCTGGATTCCCCTGGCCATCGCCGCCGGGATGTACCTGGTGACGGGACACGGCCTGTCCATCGGGTTCCACCGGATGCTGACCCACCGCAGCTTCCGCCCGTCCCGGCCGCTCAAGATCGCCCTGGCGGTCGCCGGGTCGATGGCGGCGGAGGGATCGGTGTTCACCTGGGTCGCCCAGCACCGCCGGCACCACGCCTATGCCGACACGCCCGGGGACCCGCATTCGCCGTGGTGCTACGGGGACGGCTTCGCCGCGCGGCTGCGGGGCCTCTGCCACGCCCACGCCGGCTGGTTCTTCCTGGCCAATCCCTCCGAGCCGGAGCGGTGGATCCCCGACCTGCTCGCCGACGCCGACCTGCAGTTCATCTCGCGGACCGCGACGCTCTGGGTGGTCCTGTCCGCGGTGCTGCCGACCCTGCTGGGCTGGCTGCTGACCGGCACCCTGAGCGGTGCGCTGGCCACGTTCCTCTGGGCCGGCGCGGCGCGCATCTTCCTGCTCCATCACGTCACCTGGGCCGTGAACTCGGTCGGGCACATGTTCGGCGACCGGCCCTTCCGCACCCGGGACAGCAGCACCAACTTCGCCCCGCTGGCCCTCCTCAGCTTCGGGGACGCCTGGCACAACGCCCACCACGCCCACCCCCGGCTGGCCCGCCACGGCATCGACCGGGGCCAGGTCGACTCCTCCGCGGTGCTGATCCGGCTCTTCGAACGCCTGCACATGGCGTCCGACGTCAACTGGCCGACGGCGGCGAACACCTCCCAGCGCCGGTTGTCGCCGGGCTGAGGGGGACCGGAAGCCCCATAGGGACCAAAGGCCCTGTCCGGCGCGGTCGGCGCCGTCCTAGCTTCGGCTCACCCGTCGACCAGGAGGTCCCCGATGCGAGCCGAAGCGAAGGAGCACGGCTCCGCGGAGGGCGCGCCCTCCAGGCGGTGGCTGGCGCTGGGGGTGCTGTGCATCTCCCTGCTGATCGTCTCGCTGGACAACACCATCCTCAACGTGGCTCTGCCCACCCTTGTCCGCAAGCTCGACGCCAGCTCCAGTGACCTGCAGTGGATCGTCGACGCCTACGTGCTGGTCTTCTCCGGGCTGATGCTGGTCTCGGGCAGCCTGGCCGACCGGGTGGGGCGCAAGCGCACCTTCCTGGCCGGCCTCGTCCTCTTCGCCGGCTGCTCGGCGTGGGCCGCCATGTCCGGGTCGGTCGGCCACCTCATCGCCGCCCGGGCCAGCATGGGGGTGGGCGGGGCGCTGATCATGCCCTCCACCCTGGCCATCATCACCAACACCTTCACCGACCACCAGGAGCGCCAGCGGGCCATCGGC
>JAKAXG010000590.1 GCA_021827225.1 Actinomycetes bacterium
GTCCGGTGGGGGGGGATACCGGCCGAAGCGCTTGTGAACACCATTATGGTCGACCCCGGCCCATCTTGCAAGCCGTTTTAGGAACTTCTCAGAATCTGTTTTATAGATGGCAAGTATCGGCGGCTCCCGGCTTACAGAGACTGACCGAACGACTCCCGCAGCTGGCGCTTGAGCACCTTGCCCGACCCGGTCTTGGGTAGCTCCTCCACGAACCTGATGGAGCGGGGCACCTTGTAGCTGGCCAGGTGCTCCCGGGCGTAGGCGGTGACGTCCTCGACGGTGACGCCCGAGCGGGCCGGCACGGCCACGGCGCAGACCTTCTCGCCCCACTGCTCGTCGGGGACCCCGAACACGGCCACCTCGTAGATGTCCGGGCAGGCGTCCAGGGCGGCCTCTATCTCGGCCGGGTAGATGTTCATGCCGCCGCTGATGATCATGTCGTTCTTGCGGTCGGCGATGTAGAAGAAGCCCTCCTCGTCGAAATAGGCGATATCCCCGACCGTGTGGTAGTCGCCCCGCGTGGCGGCCCGGTATTTTTCCTCCGCCTTGTAGTACTCGGTGAACATGGTGGTGGAGCGGACGTACAGCTCGCCGGTCCGGTGGGGCTCGGTCACCTCGTCGCCGTTCTCGTCGAACAGCTTGATCTCGATGCCCGGCGCCGGCTGGCCGCACGAGCCGGGCTTGCGCAGGTGGTCCTCGGGCCGCAGCACGGTGTCCACCCCCAGCTCGGTCGAGCCGTACACCTCCCAGAGGGAGTCCGGCGGGAAGTCGGCCAGGTACATCTTCTTGAGGTTGAGGGTCCACGGCGCGGCGTTGGCGATCAGCCGCTTCATGCTGGAGCGGTCGTAGCGGGCCTTCACCTCCGCCGGCAGGCTGCACACCATCCGGATGGGTGTAGGAGCGGTGAAGGTGGTGGTCACCCGGTACTGCTGCACCAGGCGCAGCCAGTCCTCCGGGTCGAACTTGTGCTGCACGACGACGGTGTTGCCGAGGGCGTGGGCGATGCCGGCGAACCCCCCGGGCCCGGAGTGGTAGAGCGGTCCGGTGGTCAGGTAGACGTCGTCGGGGACGTAGCCGATGAGCTGGAGCAGGCCGGTGGCCGCCCGGGGATCGAGGCGGGAGCTGCGGACCGCCCCCTTGGGCTTGCCGGT
The DNA here is from genome assembly GCA_021827225.1 of Actinomycetes bacterium. The sequence continues at coordinate 1,152 of JAKAXG010000590.1, forward strand.
GGTACCCGAGGTGTAGATCATCGTCTGCCCCCCCGCCTCGGCAGCAGCCTCGTCCACCGGAGGGGCGGTGTCGGGGAAGGACTCCATCTGGCGCTCGAGGTCCCCGTCGCCGTCGAAGACGAGGACGTGGGCGACCTTGGGGATGCGGTCGCGAATGCCGTCGATGAGCCCGGCGTACTCGGCGTCGACGTACACCACGGTGGCGTCGCAGTTATCGATCACGTAGGCGGCCTCGTCGGGTGCCAGCCGGTAGTTGATGGGCACGCCGACGGCGCCGATCTTGCGGATGGCGTGGATGGCGGCGATCAGGCCGGCGGAGTTCTGCCCGCACCACGCCACCTTGGTGGCCGGTTCGACGCCCACCGAGAGCAGCAGGTGGCCGAGCCGGTTGGCCCGCCGGTCGAGCTCCGCGAAACTCCAGGTCAGTACCGGCCGGCCCGGGCGGTCGTCGATGACGGCCGGCTTGTCCGGCTGGCTCCCGGCGTACATGGCGAGCAGGTCCACTGGCGGCTATCCCCCTTGTAGGCCCGTCCCGACGGGTACGGCGGCCGGTGCCGCCGACGGGCGCTCAGGAGCCTACCGTCCTGCCGCCCGCCGCCGGTCTAGCCGGAGGCGGGGGACGTGAAGTGGGCCACCACGTTGGCGACCGAGGCGGCCACGTTCTTCTCGTGGCCCTTCGGATAGCCCATCAGCCTGAGGACGGCGGGCATGCGGGCGGTGGACAGGTCGAACGTCTCGGTCACCTTGGAGCGTCCCTCGCCGGCCGGCTCGATCTCCCAACGCCACCGGTGGCCGGCGAAGTGGCTCCAGGCGATGCGCCGGTCGGGCTCGAACTCGACGACCTTGTTGGTGATCCGGTAGGGCAGGCCCATCTTCATGCTCATGCCGAAGCGGTCGTTGAGGGACAGGACCTCCGGCCCGGTGGTCGTGCCCTTCACCGAGGAGTCACCGCTGATGAGAGGGTGGTTGGCCGGCCGGCGCAGGAAGTCGAACACGGCGGCGGGCGGGGCGTCGACGGTGGCCGTGGCGCTGACCGTCGTCGAGGTGACCTGGGTCTGCACGCCGGCGGGGGTCACGGGAGCCTCCTGTCGGCGAATCGCTGCCGCAGGTCCTTCTTGGAGAACTTCCCGACCGAGGTCTTCGGCACCTCGTCGATGAACTCGATCGCCTCCGGCAGCCACCACTTGGCCACCCGCGGTTCGAGCCAGGCCCGCAACTCCTCGGCGGTGACCGCTTCGCCGGGCTTGACCACCACGCATGCCATGGGGCGCTCCATCCAGCGTTCGGAGGGGATGGCGATCACGGCGGCCTCCGCCACCGCCGGGTGCCCCATGATCTCGTTCTCGAGATCGACCGAGGAGATCCACTCCCCGCCCGACTTGATCAGGTCCTTGGTGCGGTCCACCAGCCGGAGGTAGCCGTCGGGGGTGACCACGCCGACGTCGCCGGTGCGCAACCACCCGTCGTCGGTGAACTGCGTGTCGCCGCGGGGGTCGTTGTAGTACCGCTTGGCGATCCACGGGCCCCGCACCTGGACCTCGCCGCTGGTCTGCCCGTCCCACGCCAGCCTCTGCCCGCTGTCGGGGTCGGCGATGCGCAACTCGACCATGGGCGCCGGCACGCCCTGCATGGCCCGCAGGTCCGCCAGCTCGTCCTCGGTCGAGTCGGCGGCCCGCCGGCTGAGGATCGTGGCGACGGTGGCCACCGGGCTGGTCTCGGTCATGCCCCACGCCTGGAGCAGGGGCAGGCCGATCTCCTTGCGGTACGCCTCCGACAGCGCCCGGGGCACCGCCGAGCCTCCGCAGACGATGGTGCGCAGCTTGTGGGGTTGGCCGATCAGGTGCTCCTTGGCTCCCATCCAGATGGTCGGCACTCCCGCCCCGACGGTGACGCCCTCCTCGATGATCAGTCTGCTGATGGCCCCGGGCGACAGGTCGGCGCCAGGGAACACCAGCTCGGAGCCGCCCATGACCGCCGCCTGGCACAGCCCCCAGGCGTTGGCGTGGAACATGGGGACGACGGGCAGCACCACGTCGGACTCCCTGACGCCCAGCACGTCACCGAGAAGCACGGCGGTGGAGTGCAGCACCACCGAGCGGTGCGAGTACACCACCCCCTTGGGATCGCCGGTGGTCCCGCTCGTGTAGCACATCGAGGCGGCCTGGTTCTCGTCGGTGACGACCCCGAAGCGGTGAGGCCGGGCCCGGGCGAGCAGCTCCTCGTAGTCGACGATCCGCGAGTCGTCGGGCAGTGGCGGCACGTCCGGCTTGCCGCGGGTGTCGTCCATCACGACCACCTGGCGGACCGTCTTGCACTCGTCGATGATCGGCCACAGCACGGGCAGCAGGCTGCGGTCGGCGAAGATCACCTCGTCCTCGGCGTGGTTGGCGATGTAGGTGATCTGCTCGGCGAACAGCCGGATGTTGAGCGTGTGCAGCACCCGGCCGGTGCACGGCGGAGCGAAGTACAGCTCCAGGTGGCGGGCGGTGTTCCAGGCGAAGGTGGCCACCCGGCCGTCCTCGCTGACGCCGAGGTCGTCGAGGACGCCCCCGAGGCGCCGGGTGCGCTCGGCCCAGGCCCCGAAGGTGGTGCGTTAGATCG
>JAKAXG010000591.1 GCA_021827225.1 Actinomycetes bacterium
AACCGGGGCGGCGCCTATCTGGCGTCACTCCTGGCCGGGACCGCCATGTTCGCCACCTTCCTGTTCCTCACCTACTACCTCCAGCAGACCCTGGGCTACTCGGCCATCCGCAGCGGGTTCGCCTTCCTGCCCTTCTCGGTCGGCATAGTGGGCGGCGCCACCGTCTCCAGCCGGCTGCTTCCCCGGTTCGGGCCCCGGCCGCTGATGGTGGGCGGCTTCCTCCTGGCCGCCGCCGGGCTGCTCCTCTTCACCCAGGTGCAGGCCGACAGCACCTACCTGCTCCACATCCTGCCGGCCGAGCTTCTGACCAGCGCCGGGATGGGGACCTCGTTCGTGCCTCTCAGCTCCACCGCCCTGATCGGTGTGGACCCGGCCGACGCCGGGGTGGCCAGCGCCCTGGTCAACACCACCCAGCAGACCGGCGGTTCCCTGGGGGTGGCCCTTCTGAACACCGTGGCCGCCTCGGCCACGTCGGGCTACCTGGCCGGCCACGGGCCCGCCGCCGTACGGGCCGCCGCCGTCCACGGCTACACCACCGCCTTCCTGGTCAGCTGTGCCCTGCTGGCCACCGCCTCCGCCGCCTGCCTGCTCCTCCTGCGGGCCGGCCGCCACGACGTGCCGGCCGAGCCGGGGCTGGTGGCCGTCTAGACACCCGGGGCCGGGGCCTTCGCCGGTCGCTCTCACCCGCGACGGGGGATGGCGCCGGCCCCGGCGCCTCTTAGCTTCGTCGGGACGAACCGAGCACTGGAGGTGCAGGATGTCCCAGGCAACCCAGCGGCAGTCCGGGCTGCGCACTGTGGAACACGCCGGCGAGACGGTGGCCGAGTCGGCCCGGCGGCTGGCGCCGGCCGCCGGGAAGGCGACGTTGGGCGTCATCCGCCACCCCGACACGGTGGTGAAGGGGGCCCGCCGGCTCCAGACCGCCGCCCCGGTGATCAGGGAGGCCATCCGGCCCATCCTGACCGGCCGGGTGGACGACTGGCGATCGGAGTGGGCCTACTCGCTCGGGCTGCAGGCCTTCGCCTACGGGTTCCCCTACGTACACAACGCCCGGCTGCGCCACCGGTGGATGACCGACGACCGGGACCCGGAAGTGGTGCCCTACGCCGCGGTCAACCACTTCTGGCACGCCCGGCGCCTGCTCGACGCCAACTTCCGGGACGGCGGCTGCCCGAACAACGACACCCTCTACTCGCTGGCCTGGCTGGACCTGCGCAAGGAGCCGGTGGTGCTGTCGCACCCGGACATGGGCCGGCGGTACTTCAGCTTCGAGCTGACCTCGTTCGCCTCGGACAACTTCGGCTACATCGGCCAGCGCACCACCGGTTCGGGCGCCGGGAACTTCGCCGTGGCCGGCCCGGGCTGGAAGGGGGACCTCCCGGAAGGGGTCCAGGCCGTGTCCCCCTCGCCGACCCCGTGGGCCCTGGTGCTGGGCCGCACCCTGGTCAACGGGGCCAGCGACGTGGCGGCGGTGGCCGAACTGCAGGCCCGGTTCCGGCTCACGCCGCTCAGCCTGTGGACAAAGACCAAGGCCGTGGCGCCCGAACGCCACGACGTGTACGCCCCCGCCGACCCGGCGGAGGACCCCCTGGCGGTGTGGAGGACCCTCAACGCCATGCTGGCCGAGAACCCGCCGCCGGCCCACCACGGCGTGCTCCTGGAGCAGTTCGCCCGGGTCGGGGTGGGTGCCGGCCTGGACGTCGACGACCAGCCGGAGGTGGTCAGGCACGGCCTCATGCGGGCCGCCGCCATAGGAATGCCGCTGCTGCGCCGGCAGTTCCTGAGCGGGGACTGGGCCAACGTGGTCAACGGCTGGCGCTACCCGCCCCCCGAGGAGGGCCGCTTCGGCGATGACTACCTGCGCCGGGCCGCCGACCAGTCGCTGGCCGGGATCGTGGCCAACGACCCGGCGGAGGCGGTGTACCTGGTCAACTTCTCCGACTCCGACGGCCGTCACCTGTCGGGCCGGGGCCGCTACGAGCTGCACTTCGGGCGGGCCGAGCTGCCCCCGGTGGACGCCTTCTGGTCCCTGACCGCCTACACCGGCGACATGAACCTCATCCCCAACCCGGTGGACCGCTACTCGGTCGGCGACCGTACCCCGGGGCTGGTGCACGACCCGGGTGGGGGCCTCACCATATACATGCAGCCCGGCCCGCCCGGCCCCGAGCGGGAGCCGAACTGGCTGCCCACCTCGCCCGACCACGACTGGTTCGTGATCCTGCGCATGTACCGGCCCCATCCCGGGGTGGTCGAGTCGAAGTGGCGCTGTCCCGGCCTGGTGCGGGTGGGCTGAGGGCCTCTCAGCCCTCTTCGCCGCCCACCTCATCGCCGGCCAGGAGCCGGTAGAGGCGCTGGCGGGCGTCGGTGACGATGCCCGCCGCCGCCGCCACCTGGGTGTCGTCGCCCGCTGAGGCCACCTGGCGGGCGGCCATCATCAGCCCCTTCACCGCCCGCCGCAGCTCGGCGTGGTGGCTGGCCGGGCCCTCCGCCCACGGGCCCCGGCTGCCGGCCCGCTGGCTGGCCTCGTCGGCCGCCGCCCGGCCCTCCTCGGTGAGCTCGAACACCCGCTTGCCGTCCTGGTCGCGACCGGCGATGAGCCCCTCGTCCTCGAGCAGCTGCAGCGTGGGGTACACCGACCCGGCGCTGGGCCGCCACATCCCCCCGGTGCGGGCCTCCAGCCGGCCGATGAGTTCGTAGCCGTGGGCCGGCCCGTCGAGCAGGCCCAGCAGGAGAGCCCAGCGGATGTCGCCCCGGCGCGCCCTGCGGCCGCCGGCCCACGGGGGAGGCCCGGCGTGGCTGTGGCCGTGGTGGGCCCAGGGCCCACCACCCTCCTCGAAATCGGCGAAGTCCCCCGGACCCCGCCTGGCGGACCGCATCTGGCGGCGGCCCGGGAACCGATCGTTGAACTCGTTCATCTGGCGCTCCTTGATCATCGATACCGCAATATCGCAAGCGTATCGCGATATATCGTTAAAGCCAGGCGGTGAGATCGATTGGCGGATATCTGCCTGCTGGGGGCAGATATCCGCCAATCGAGGAGGCCGGCCGGTCACCGACCGTCCACCGCCATCCGGCCGGGCCGTAACGGCCCCGGGGGCGGCCGTTATGCTTCCCGGCCGTGGCCAGACGGCGCCGCGCCCGGTCCGGGCCTGGTTCTTCACCCCCGCCGGCCGACGCCGCGGAGCTGAGCCGGCGCATCGACGCTCTCCGGGACGACGTGGCCCGGGCCCGGGCCGAGGCGGAGAGCCGGGCCGCCCCGCCGGGCCTGGCGCCGCCTGTTTCCACCGGGGCGGCGCCGGCCGGTCCCCGCCGGGGTCGCCGCCTGGTGATCCTGGCCGCGGTGTCCGCCCTGGCCGCCGTGGGCGCCGGCCTCGGGCTGACCCTGGCCGGCTCGGGCCGCCCGGCCTCCAGCCCGGCGGCGACCGCCACCCGGCCCGGAGCCTCCCGCGCTCCGGCTGCGTCCGGGCCGCCGGCCGGCGCCGGCCCCGGCCCGGCGGCCACCTCCCCTCCGCCGCCCAACCCCACCCGACCGCCGGCGACCCGACCGCCGGCGACCCGACCGGTGGCGACCCAGCCCAACCCCACCCGACCGCCGGTGACCGAACCGCCGGTGACCGAACCGCCGGTGACCGAACCGCCGGTGACCGAACCGCCGGCACCCGCCCCGCCCCCGCCGGCCGCCGCCCCCCCGGCCCGGCTGACCGTCCAGCCGGGCCAGAGCTTCTGGACCATCGCCGCCTCGGT
>JAKAXG010000592.1 GCA_021827225.1 Actinomycetes bacterium
GGAGGCGAACGGCTGGAAGAGCGGCGGGTGCGGCTTCTGGACCGGTTTGGGGACGACGGCCACCTGGCGGACCATGCCGTCGGCCACGCCGGCGCCGTACGCCGCGGTCGCCTCCAGATCCCAGGGGGTACCCTCGACCGGGATCCGCCAGTACCTGCCGTCGTAGCTGAGCAGGTCCTCGGTCCAGGCCGCTTTCACGATGCGGAAGCACTCTTCGAACGCGGCCCGGTTGGCGGCGTCGATCTCGTCGTGTTCGTGCGGTAGCGCTCCATGGATCCCGTGGACCTGCTGCGCCATGGTGTCCACCCACCGCCGCTGGTAGCCGCGGGCGAAGCCGGCGTTGGCCCGACCGCCGGTCATGTGGTCGAGCATGGCGATGTTCTCCGCCACCCGGATGGGGTTCTCGGCCGGCAGCACGATGCCGAGCTGGCCGACGCGCAGCCGCTGGGTCTGCATGCCGACGAACAGGTCGAGCATCACCGGATTGTTCGACAGCTCGAACCCCTCGACATGGAAGTGGTGCTCGGTGAAGCTGATCGAGTCGTAGCCCAGCTCATCGGCCAGGCGGGCCTGGGCCGACAGCTCCGACAGCATGCGGTCGTACAGGTCGCCTCGGAGGCCGGCCCGGCCCGCCTCGATATCGGAGCGGCTCCCGACCGAGGGCAGGTAGAACAGCGAGATCTTCATCGGCTTCCCCCTGTGCCTGCCGGTGGCAGGGATCCTACAGGGCGTCGAGCTTCGGAGCGGAAAAAGTGCTGACTTTGGGCTCTTGATAGCCCGACCGGAACTCGCCACATTGATGACATAAGGACTGGCAATACAGCGCGAAGGGAGGTGTGTAAGAGATGTCAGGTGGATCGGCTGGAACGGTGATTACGGGGACCCTGTTGATGGGTCTTCTGGCGTTCAAGGCGACGGACCTCGTCAAGTACCTGGTAGCCAGCTTCCGTCGTGACGGTCGTCAGGATGGCCTGAACGGTCTGATCACGCTGGTCGTGGGATCGGGACTTGGCATCGGGGTGGCGTTCCTGATGGCGAATACGGCTTGGAGCTCGGAGATCCAGCTCGGCAATCAGACGCTGGCTACCCTGCCTGGTACGTCGCTTGTCGTCCTGGGGCTCGTTCTCACATCCGTGGCGTCGTTCCTGTTCGACGGCAAGAAGGCTATCGACAGGACCGACAGCGCCAGCACGCCGAAGCTGCTGCCGGCACCGGAGCGGATGAGAAGGCAACGGGTCGACAAGGTGCTCAGCCCGCCCCCGCCGCCGAAGGTGCTGGTGAGCTCGGGCAGCGGTGGTGACGGCAAACGTGAACACGTAGGTGCTCGATGAGCGAGCTTCGCCTGGGAGGGTGGTGACGCATCCGCGTCGCCACCCTCCGACGCGTCGCGTCCGGTCTCACCGCGGAAGGAGCCGGTAGCCGGCGCCCCGGACGGTGTGGATCAGGGGCGGCAGGTCGGCCCGGTTCAGTTTGCGGCGCAGATGCCCCACGTACACGTCCACGATGTTGCTCCCGGGGTCGAAGCCGTAGTCCCACACCCGGTTGAGGATCTGCACCCGCGACAGGATCTGGTTGGGGTTGCGCATGAACAGCTCGAGAAGAGCCCACTCCTTGGGCGCCAGATCGAGGGTCTGGCCGGCGCGGGTGGCGCTCTTGGTCGCCAGGTCGAAGGTCAGGTCGCCCACGGTGATCGAGTGGGACGTCTCCTGGCCGGCATTTCGCAGGGCGGCCCGCACCCGGGCCAGCAGTTCGTCGAACGCGAACGGCTTCGTTATGTAGTCGGTCGCTCCGGCGTCGAGCCCGGAGACTTTGTCCGTGGTGCTCTGACGGGCGGTGACGATCAGAACCGGGATCCTGGTGTCATGGCCCCTGATCTTGCCCAGGAGCGCCAGTCCGTCGGAACCGGGCAGCCCCAGATCGAGAAGGATCATGGACAGGTCCTCGTTGAGGGTCTCCAGCACGGCCACCGCCTCCCCGGCGTCCCCGGCCACCGACACTGCGTAGCCCTCCGCCGACAGCCCCTTGGCGAGAAAGGCGGCGATCCGGGCGTCGTCCTCGACCACCAGTATGTGCATCAGACGACCTCCGCCGTCACGGCCTCCGTTGCGGTGACCGCCCTGACGCGGCTCCGGGGAAGCATCATGGTCACCCGGCAGCCCCTGCCGGCGGCGCTGGTCAGCTCGACCCGGCCGCCGTGCGCCTCGGCCACCGCTTTGACGATGGCCAGCCCGAGCCCGGTCCCGCCGTAGGCGCTCTCGGCGAAGCGACGGAACCGGTCGAACACCAGCTGCTGATCCTCCACGGAGATGCCCCGGCCGTCGTCGGAGACCTCGAACACGACCTCGGTGCCCACCCGGGCCGCCAGCCGGATGGTGCCGTCGTCGCCGGTCGCTTTGACCGCGTTGTCCACCAGGTTGAGCAGGGCGCCCCGCAGCTTGGCGTGGTCCGCCCAGACACAGACCTGGGGGACCGGCTCCAGGAGCCACCTCCGCGGCGCCATGACCTGGGCGGCGTCGAGGACCTCCTGCAGCAGGGCCGGCACCTCGATGTCCTCTTCGAGGAGGAAGTCCGGTTCGAGGGCCTGGCCGAGCATGAGCAGCCGGTCGACCATGAGCGACATCTGGGTCAGCTCGTCGACGACGAGGCTCACGGTCTCGGCTTCCTCACCGTCGAGGTCGGGGCGCTGGCGGGCCAGGACCTCCAGGTGGCCACGGGCCACCGTCAGAGGCGTCCGCAGCTGGTGGGACACGTCGGCCAGGAGCCGGCGCTGGGCCGTGAACGAGGCGTCGAGCTGGGTGAGCATGTCATCGACGGTGCGGGCCAGCCGGCCCACCTCGTCCTCCGGGCCCTGGTAGGCGAGACGTCGGGTGAGATCGCCCCTCGCCGCTTCCTCCGCCGCTTCGGTGACCTTGTTGACGGTGCGCAGGGCCCGGCGCAGCAGCAGGAAACCGGCGCCGATGGCGACCGCCAGGGCGAGCAGGCCTTCGAGGGCCACCAGGGCCAACTGCTCGTTGCGGTCGGCGTTGACCACGTCCAGGTCGGCGGCGGCGGCATAGGAGCCCACCCGCACGCCGCCGATCAGCAGCGGGCCGCCCCGCACCCGGTAGGCACCCTGGGCGGTGTGCGCCGTGTAGGTGGTGGTGGCCGCCGGCGGGACACGGGTCCACTGGGCGACTCTCGGCTGCTGAGCCAACCATTGCGCACCCGGCTCGAACAGGACGGCGGTCGAGCCGGGAGCGGGAGAGGTGAGGATCAGCGCCAGTCGCACCCGGCTGCGACCGTGGGTCTGCAGCCAGTCGGTGCTGAACGCCTGCAGGCCCTCTCCGGCGGGCCGGGTGGCCGCGGCCACCGAGAACTCCTGGACTTCGTCGGTCAGGTCCGTCGACAGGGACCTCTGCAGACGTTGGGTGATCATCCGGTCGGACTGGTACACCACGGCGGCGATGGCCACCGTGAGAATGAGGGTGTAGCCGACCATCAACCTGGTCGTTATCCCGAAGCGCCCCCAACGCCTCGCCACCCCTCGGGCCGCTGAGGTCATACGCCCTAGGGTATCTCGACGGTCGGATATCGGCAGCCGCCATGGCCAGTTCCGTCGCCGTCCCGGCGGACCGCCACCGGGCAGACCAGCGGTTGGGCGTGGGGCCAGTCACAGGGCGTCGACTCGCCGCTCGGCCGGAGCGGGAGACGATCGGCCAGCACCCGCAACGGCCCCAAGTGGCCCACCACCAGCACGCTCC
>JAKAXG010000593.1 GCA_021827225.1 Actinomycetes bacterium
TTTCGAAGCGAAGTAGAACTTAACACGACCCGCCGGAGTCCGCCAGTCGGGAGTGTCCCGGGCTGCGGGGCGGCGTCAGGACTTGCGGACGACGACGGACACGGCGCCGGCGAAGTCGGCCGTCGGGACGCTCGTGACCTGCACGTCGGTCCCGGTGTGGGGGGCCACCACCATCATCCCGTTGCCCAGGTAGATGGCCACGTGGTCGACGTAGCCGGGGTCGCTCGGATCGTAGGTCCAGAACAGCAGGTCGCCGGGCTGGGCGTCGGCCAGGGGGATGTGGTCGCCGGTGAGGAACTGCTCCGCGGCCACCCGGGGCATGAGGATCCCCGCCTGGCGGTACGCCCACTGCACCAGGCCGGAGCAGTCGAAGGAGTTGGGCCCGGCCGCCCCCCACACGTAGGGCATGCCCTCACGGGACAGGGCGGCGCTGACGATCTTCTGGCGGACGGTGCCGACGATGGCGTCACCGGGGACGGTCGCCGGTACCTGGTCGGGGTGCAGCAGCTCCACGGCGGCACCCGGCAGCGCCGTGCCGAGTTCCTGCTCGAGGGCGGCGCCGCTCAGCGAGGGAGCCGACACCACGACGCCCGAATCCGGGGTCAGGTGCAGGTCCGGGGAGTAGGCGTGCGACACCAGCATGTCCACCCCGGGCAGGCCGATGGCGGCGAACGCCCCCAGCCACCCCCTGACCGGCGCCGCCAGGGCGGAGGTGATGGTCTGCATCGAACCCAGCGCGAGCTTGCGGTCGGTGGCCATCTCGTATGACGCCACCAGCGCACCTCCCGACAGGTACTGCCACAGCTGATCGGAGCCGGCGCTCGCCGCCGGGGTGAAGGCGCGGAACTGTCCCGGGTCCACCCCGAAGGCCACCGCTGGGGCGCCACCGAGGTCGACCGTTCCGGTGTCCACCGTGTCGAACGCCGTCACCCCTTTCAGCTTGGGAAGGGCGGCCCGCTCCCCGGCGGTGAGGGGGGCGTTCAACATGACCACCGCGTCGGGCGCGACCGCCCTGGTCAGGGGGGGCACCGACGGCAGGGCGCCGCCTCTGGGGGTGGGCAGGGCCACCGGCGGGCCGCTGGCCGGTGACAGCGGCGCCTGTAGGGGCTCGGCCGGGTCCAATCCCTGGGAGAGGGGTACCTGCGACGCCGGCACGGCCAGCCCGGACCCGGCCCCGCCGGCCTGGGACGCCCCCGACGCCGAGCCGGTCCGTACGGTCGAGCCGGCGTGGCCGGCCAGGGTGGTGGGGGTTCGCCCGGGCCCGCCGACGGGCGAGCCGCTCGAGGCCAGCTCGGCTTCGACGGCCGACGGTGTGGCGACCGCGTGGCCGAGAGGCAGCGTCAGCGCCGCCGCCGTGCCGACCGTCAGGGTGGAGCCGACGGCCATCGCGAGGACCTTGGGCAGTGTCAAGCAGAACCTTCCTGTATCCCCCGGACGACGTGCGCCCCGAGACCGGTGATGCTTGACATGGAGCTTCACCACCCCCCGGGGCAATTCCTCCCTCTCCGTCCCCGCCACGGGCCGGCCGGGTCAGCGGGGCCCGGACACCCCGTCGTGGTCGGGGAGGGAGAACCGCCACAACCTGTCCTGGGCGCTGGAGATGCCGACCCTCGGCGAGGCGGCGGGTGTGACCGGCGGGACCACCCCGTCGTCGGCCAGCCAGATGGCCCCGCCGCCCCCGGTCAGGTCGGCGCCGTCGAAGGAGCGGTCGATGCCCAGCGCCTGGCACAGCCGCCCCGGGCCCCGGCACAGGTCCCGGTCCACCTGGCGCTTCTGGGTGGTCCAGCGGGCGGCGCGCATGAGGGGCAGGCCGGCGACCGGGTGCAGGGCCCGCAGCAGGACGGCCGAGGCCTCACCCTCCACCCCGGTGACCACGTTGGCGCACCAGTGCACCCCATAGCTGAAGTAGACGTAGAGGTGGCCGGGGTGGCCGAACATGGTGGCGTTGCGCTCGGTCCGCCCCCGGTAGGCGTGCGACGCCGGGTCGGACCGGCCGGCGTAGGCCTCCACCTCGATGATCCGCCCGGCTCGGCCGTCGGGGCGGACCACCAGCTTGTTCAGCAGCTCCGGTGCCACCTCCAGCGACGGCCGGCCGTAGAACTCCCGGGGGAGGACCGCCGCCGCGAACGGCGGGCAGGAGCTCACCCCGCCGCGGTGGTCCCCAGCCGCGCCCCGTTGGCGGCCAGCTCGGCGGAGAACCGTCGCAGCTGGTCCCGGACGGGGTCTATGCCCGCCCCGCCGGCGGTGATCCGGCGGGTGACCGGCACCCCCGGCTCGAGGAGCCCCACCGCCTCGGACCCGAGGGCGGGATGCGCCTCCACCAGCTCGGCCAGCGGCACCCGCCGCCCGATGGAGTCGCGCACCAGGCCACCGACGACCCCGTGGGCCTCCCGGAACGGCACGCCCCGGGCGACCAGCCACTCGGCCAGGTCGACGGCCGCCGCGTAGGGGGTGTCGGCCGCCGCCTGCATCCGATCGAGGTTCCAGGCGACCGTGGCGTACAGCCCGGCCATGGCCGCCAGGCCCCCGTTCACCTGGTCGAATGCGTCGAACAACGGCTCCTTGTCCTCCTGCAGGTCCCGGTTGTAGGAGAGGGGCAGCCCCTTCAGCGTGGCCAGCAGGCCGGTCAGGTCCCCGATCAGGCGGCCGGACCGGCCCCGGGCCAGCTCGGCGATGTCGGGGTTCTTCTTCTGCGGCAGCATCGAGCTGCCGGTGGCGTAGGCGTCGGCGAGCGTGGCGAATCCGAACTCGTCGCTCGACCACAGCACCATCTCCTCCCCCATGCGCGAGAGGTGCACCCCGATCATGGTGAGGGCGAACAGCGCCTCGGCCACGAAGTCCCGGTCCGACACCGCGTCCAGGGAGTTCTCGAACCGGCGGGCGAAGCCCAGTTCGGCGGCGGTGAGGTCGGGGTCCAGGGGCAGGGACGAGCCGGCCAGGGCGCCGGCGCCGAGCGGTGACACGTCCAGCCGTTGGCGGGCATCCTCGAGGCGGTCGACGTCACGCAGCAACGCCCAGCCGTGGGCGAGCAGGTGGTGGGCCAGGAGCACCGGCTGGGCCCGCTGGAGGTGGGTGTAGCCGGGCAGGTAGGCGTCACCCGCCTGCTCGGCCCGCCGCAGCAGGACGTCGGCCAGCTTCAGCACCCGGCGCGCCGTGGCCCTCAGCTCCCGCTTGGTGAACAGCCGCAGGTCGGTGGCGACCTGGTCGTTGCGGCTCCGCCCGGTGTGGAGCCGGGCTCCCACGCTGCCGGCCAGCTCGGTCACCCGCCGCTCCACCGCGGTGTGGATGTCCTCGTCGCCGGGCTTCACCGCCAGCGAGCCGGTGGACAGCTCCTCGGCCACCCGGTCGAGGGCGGCGGCCAGGATCTTGCCGTCGTCGTCGGAGATGATGCCGGCCGCGACCAGGCCCCGGACGTGCGCCCGGGACCCGGCCACGTCGTCGGCGGCCAGCCGGGAGTCGTAGTTGATGCTGACGGTGTAGTCGAGCAGCTCCTCGGCGGGTCCCGCCTCGCCGAACCGCCCCTGCCAGAGAGTCACAGGTCGCTTCCCTTTTTCCTGGGAGTCTGTTGCAGAACGGATCCCGGCCCGGGACGGCGACCGTTCTGCAAGAGCCTCCTGATCGACAACAGCTTTACAGACCGGACAGGGAGCTCAGATGCTCGGCCAGGCGGGCTCCCCCGACGTCCTCCACCGCCACCACGACGACGGTGTCGTCGCCGGCGACGGTGCCGAGTA
>JAKAXG010000594.1 GCA_021827225.1 Actinomycetes bacterium
GGGTGCTGCCGCCGTCCACGCTGACGGCCGATCCGGTGATGAAGGCGGCGGGCTGGGAGCACAGGAAGGCCACCACCTTGCCGAAGTCGGCGGGGTCCCCCATCTCCGCGCCCGGCAGGGAATGACTGAGCTGGAGGATGCGATCCGTGGCGTGGGTCCCCGGGCACGCCAGGTTGAGAGTGATGCCGCTGCCCCGCAGGTCCCTGGCCGCGGTCTTCGCCCACGCCCACAGCCCGGTGCGGGCCAGGTTGGACAGAGCCAGGTCGGGGATGGGCTGCTTCACCGAGACGGAGGTGATGGCGCAGATACGACCCCATCCGGCGGCGCGCATGTAGGGCAGCGCCTCCCGCACCAGGCGGACGGTGGCGGTGAGGTTGGCGTTGACCGCGGAGCCGATCTGCTCGTCCGTCACGTCCAGAGCCCGCGTCGGCGGGGGACCACCGGCGTTGGCGACCAGGATGTCCAGCGCCCCGAACCGCTCCAGCGTCGCCGCCACCAGACGGCCGGGGCTGGCCACCTCGGTGACGTCCGCCTCCAGGCCGTGCACCTCTCCGGCCCGAGCGCTGATGGCGTCGACGGCTCGCTGCAGGGAATCACCGTGCCGGCCGCAGATCACCACATTCGCCCCCTCGGCGGCCAGGGCGTCCGCTGACGCCAGCCCGAGCCCCTTGGAGGAGGCGGTGACCAGGGCGACCTTCCCTGCTATTCCGAGGTCCATCCCCGGGAATCTACCGGCGTCACCCCGGGCGTTTCCCGCCCACCGGTTCGGACGGCCGCCAGCCGATCGGCTCGGGCCCACCGACAGTTCTGTCGCTAGCGATGCCATCTTTTTTTTCCGGTGCTTCTGGTCTCCCGGCCAGGATCGCGGTCTACCAGTGGGTAACAACCGTGCAGGAGCGTTTACCCGCCGCGGACCTCCTCGACCAACGATCCACCAAGCGCGGAAGGGAGTGGCGATCATGTCCATGACAGAGATGGAGTGGCGGAGATTCAACGACCTCGGGGCCAGGCTGGCCCTGCAGGACCCCAGCCTGGCGCGGGCGCTGTCCAGTCCCGCCTCCCGGGACCTGCCTTCCGCCCCCGTCCGCGAGCAGACGCCGCTCGCCCTCAGCCTGACGGTGTCCCTGCTGGTCTGGACGCTCACCATGCTGGTGCTGTTCGTCCTGACCTCGCTGGGAGTCGGCTCGGGGGCGGTGACCGCAGTGGCCCTGGCCGAGGTGGTGGCCTGCTGGGTCGTGGCCTGGCTGATCCTCCGACGCCGCCGTCCCGACACCGCCGGCCACGCGGCTCGCCCGGTGCGCCTGAACCGCCCCGGCGGCCGGCGCCGGCCCCGCTGGTAGCCGTGGTGGCGTGAGGACCACCTCGAAACGACTCGTCTCCGGCCGCAGAGCGACGGCCAGGGTGGGACGACCAGGGCCAAGCGCCTTCATGTAGCGCCAGGTACCCACCCGATCCGGCTCGATTCGGCCATCCGGGGGGAGGGCGGCAGCGCCGGGCTGACCATTCGGGCCCTTCGGCGCGGAGTGCGAGGACGGCACCGGCCGATCGCGGTAGCGTCAGCGGCGCAGCCATTAGCTATCGAACTAGGGGGCAGCGTGCCGATTTTCATGGTCGAGAGGCGCTATGCGGACGAACTGGAAGCGGCGGCTGAGGTCATCGACGGGATCAACCGCATCAACGACGAGGAAGGGGTGCGCTGGCTGTACTCGTTCCTCTCCGCCGACCGCCGCAAGACCTACTGCCTGTACGAGGCGCCGTCCCCCGCCGCCATCCGCCGAGCCGCCGCCCGGGCCGAGCTTCCCGCCGATGTCATCGTCGAGGTGACGGAGCGGATCCTGCCCGACGGGGCCACGGCGGCGATCTGACCGGCCCGACCGGCCGGGGGCCCGACCGGGCACGGCCATGACGCAGTGGACCCTCCCGCCCCTGCCGGCCCGGCTGGCCGCCGCCCGCCAGGCCCCTCTGGTCGGGCGGCGGCCCGAACTGGAGAACCTGGAGGCGCTGTGGCCGCACGTCGTCGCCGGACGCCGCCAGGTCGTCTTCGTGGGCGGCGAGCCGGGCGCCGGCAAGACCCGCCTGATCGCCGAGGCGGCCGGTGCCCTGCACGACCACGACGTCCCCGTGCTGGTGGGCGCCTCCGGCCTGGACGTGGGCGTCCCCTACCAGCCGTTCAGCGAGATGCTCGACCAGCTCTTCGGTACGGCCCCGCCGGGGGCGCTGGCCTGGGCGGTCGGCGACAAGGGCCGGGAACTGCTGCGCCTCTCGGCGCTGGTCCGCCGGCAGGCGCCGCAGCTGCCCGAAGGGCTCGACGGAGGCGGGGAGGCCCGCCGGGATCTCTTCGACTCGGTCGCCTCCCTGTTCCGGGCGCTGGCTGCGGTACGGCCCCTCGCTCTGATGATCGACGACCTGCACTGGGCGCAGCTGCCGACCGTCGCCATGCTCGAGCACGTGGTGCAGGCGTGCTCGGAGTCGCCGGTGCTGGTGGTGGCCGCCTTCCGGACCACCGCCCCGGATCGCTCCGAGGAGCTGGCGGCCAGGGTGGCGGAGCTGCACCGCCTGGAAGGGGTCCGCCGCCTGGACCTGAGCGGCCTCGACACCGAGGCGATCGCCGAGTACCTCAACCTGCGGGCCGGGCTGCCACTGAGCGAGGCGCGGGCTCCGGCCGCCCTGCTGCGGGACCGGACGGGCGGCAACCCCTTCTTCCTCCGTGAGCTGTGGGCGGATCTGGAGCGACGGGGAGGGGTCGCCGCCCTGCGCAGCGCCGGGCCGGTGCCGTCGTCGGTCGGCGACACGCTGACCGCCCGTCTCGCCGCCCTCGGCGGGGACGTGCGGGCGGTCATCGAGCTGGCCGCGGTGCTCGGCTCGACCTTCGACCTGGCCACGCTGGTCGCCGCCAGCGAGGCCGACCGTTCGAGGACGCTGGGCCTGCTCGACGTGGCCATGGCGGTGGGACTCATCGAGGCGGACGGGCCGGCGGGCGACACCTACTCGTTCGTGCACGCCCTGGCCCGCCAGGCCGTGCTGGACCGGATGGCCCCCTCGAGGCGGGCCCTCCTGCACGCCCGGGCCGGGGACGCGCTGGAGCGCCAGCCACCGCACGCCTCGCTCGTCCCCCGGCTGGCCCACCACTACCTGGCGTCGCACTTCCTCGGCTTCCACGACAAGGCCCTGCGCTACAGCCGCGACGCCGGCCGGTTGGCCGAGCGCAGCCTGGCCTTCGAGGACGCCGCGGTGTGGCTGGAGCGGGCCGCCTCGCTGCCGGAGTGCGACCCGGCCACCCGCTCGGAGCTGCTGCTCGGCGCGGCGTCCAACTACGTCCGGGCCTGCCAGTTCCCCCACGCCCGGGAGATCTACGAGCGCCTGTACTCCATCGCCGATCCCCCCGCCCGCCTGGCCGCGGCGATCGGCTACGAGGACGCCTCGTGGAGACCGGGGCTGGTCGGCCCCCGGGCCGCGGACCTGCTGTCGGCGGCGCTGGGCGGATGCGGGCTCGAACAGGCGGATCCGCTCTACGTGCGCGCCCTGGGCAGCCTGTCGCGCGCCCTCGCTCTCGCCGGCGAGACGGCGAGGGCCCGCCAGGTCAGCGCCCGCGCCCGGGAGCTGGCCGCGCGCCTGGGCGACGAGGCCGCCCTGGTCCACGTCCTGTCGACCGCCATGTGGCACGCCACCACCCCCGACGTGGCCGTCGAGCAGGCCGAGCGGACCGCCGCCGTCCGCCGGCTGGCCCAGGAGAG
>JAKAXG010000595.1 GCA_021827225.1 Actinomycetes bacterium
TCCGATCGACCGGGCGTGGCGGATCGGCCAGCAGAACACCGTGATGTGCCACCGGCTGGTGTGCCCCGGCACCGTGGACGAGCGGGTCGAGGAGATAGTCGCGGGCAAGCGCCGCATCGCCGGCATGGTGCTTCCGGCCCGCAGCACCCTGGGCGATCTCGACGGCGAGCAGCTGCGCGCCGCGCTCGGCCTGCACGACGAGGAACTGGTCGAGGACGAGCCGTCACCGGACGAGCCCACCGAGGAGGAGGCGGCGTGAAGGAGGGTCTGAGATGAGCAAGCGCAGGCGCCCGGCGGCGTCACGCCGCCTGGCGGAGCAGCGGTTCTGGGGAGCCGGCTACGAGCCCGCCGAGGCGCCGACGAGCATCCGGCCCACCCCCGATCCGGGGGTGCTGGTCCGCTCGCTCGGGTCCCCGCCGCTGGCCATCGACTCCAACGTCGCCATGCGCCACCTGACGGCGGTATACGAGGAGGCGGTGCGGGCCGGAACGGCCCTGGCCGCCGCCAACGGCCTCCTGGCCGGCCCCGACGAGGACGACTGAGGAAAGACGACTGGAGAGCAACGACTGAAAGCGCCGCCGCCGCGGCGCTTTCATCGTCAGGTCTTCAGAGCGGTGCGGGCTACTTGTAGCGGTAGGTGATACGGCCCCGGGTCAGGTCGTAAGGGCTGATCTCGACCTGCACCTTGTCACCGGGTAGGACCCGGATGCGGTTCATGCGCATCTTGCCGGAGTTGTGGGCCAGGACCTCGTGACCGTTGGCCAGCTGAACCTTGAACATGGCGTTCTTGAGAGCCTCGCTCACCGTGCCCTCCAGCACGATGGCGTCCTCCTTACCCTGAGCCAGCACTACTCCTCTCATACGGGCGGCCGCTCGGCCAGCCGGTCCTCAACCCCAACAGTCTACGGGTTCCCGGCGTCCGGGCGGGCTGTCACCCACCGACGGTCCGGGTGGTGAGTCCCTTGGCGAAGTGCCAAATCGGGCGGGAGCTGCCCGACACCGACTGCATCACCGCCCGGAAGGCGGTCGTGAACCACTCGATGTCCTCGCCGGTGGTGGTCAGCGGCGGCAGCAGCTTGAGGACGTCCATGTGGTCGCCGGCGGTCTGGGTGAGGATGTGGTGCCGCTCGAACAGGGCGCAGACCACCATCTGGGTGAACAGGCCCTTCCGGGCGGCGCTGAGCGGGGCGTAGCGGGCCCGCAGCCGCAGCGACTGGGGCATCCCGAACTCGATGCCGATCATCAGGCCCCGACCCCGGACATCGGTGATGAACTCGTAGTCCTCCGCCGCCCGGCGCAGCTCCGCGGTGAGCTGGGAGCCCCGCTCGGCGGCGTTGGCGATCAGCCCCTCGTCGTCGAGCACGGCCAGGGCGGCCAGGCCGGCAGCGGCGCCCGTGTTGTTGTGGCTGTAGGTGGTGTCGTGCACCAGCACCCTGGTCATCGACGAGTACACCTTCGAGAAGATCCGCTCCGTGCCGAGGGTGGCCGCCACCGGGGCCACGCCTCCCGAGAGGGTCTTGGCCACCGTCACCAGGTCGGGGCGGACGTCGTCGTACTCGAAGCTGAAGAACTTCCCGGTCCGGCCCATGCCGCTCTGGACCTCGTCGCAGATCAGCACCGCCCCCCTGGAGTGGAGCAGCCCGGCGGCCTCCGCCAGGTAGCCGGGGGGCGACACCTGCACCCCCTTGCCCTGCACCGGCTCCACTATCAGGGCGGCCACGTCGCCGGCGGCCAGTTCCCGTCGCAGGGCGTCCAGGTCCCCGAAGGGGATCAGGGAGCCGGGCAGCACCGGGCCGAAGCCGTCCCGGAACTCCGCCGCCCCGTTGACCGACAGCGATCCGGCGGTCAGGCCGTGGTAGGCGTGCGAGCAGTACAGGACCCGGGGCTTGCCGGTGGCGTAGCGGGCGAACTTGAGGGCGGTCTCCACCGCCTCGGTGCCGCTGTTGCACAGGTACACCCGGTCCAGGTACGGCGCCCGCTCGATCAGAGCCTCGCCGAGCAGCCCGGCCAGCAGCGGGGTGTCCATCTTGACCATGTCGGCCAGGTCGGCGTCGAGCAGGTCGTGCATGGCCTTGCGCACCACCGGATGGTTCCGGCCCAGGCCGAACACCCCGAACCCAGCCAGCCAGTCCAGGTAGCGGTCCCCGCTCCCGTCCCACAGGTACGGACCCTCGGCCCGGACCCACTGGCGGTCCAGGCCGATGGAGCGCAGCACCTTGGCCGTCTGGGGGTTCAGGTACTTCGCCCAGAGGTCGGCCCCTTCGCCGGCCCGGGCCGCAATCAATCCAGGCAGATCAAACCCCATGGCCCAACAAGTTAAGCGCTGACGGCCGCCCGTATGGATTGCCTCAGGGATTTTGTGGTCGCCATGACCGCGCTGGGCTCGTAGCCGCAGTGGGCCATGCAGTTGGCGCAGCGGGGATCCTTGCCCCGGCCGTACTTGTCCCAGTCCGTGGTCTCGATCAGTTCCTGGTAGGTCTCGGTGTACCCGTCGGCCATCAGGTAGCACGGCCTCTGCCAGCCGAACACCGAGTAGCTGGGGATCCCCCAGGGCGTGCACTCGAAGTCGACCTTGCCCTCGAGGAAGTCGAGGAACAGGGGGCTGTGGTTCAACCGCCAGTGCTTGCGCCGGCCATCGCCGAACGCCTCGGAGAAGAGCTGCTGGGAGGTCCTGGTGCTGAGGAAGTGGACCTGGTCGGGGGCCTTCTCGTAGGCGTAGCCGGGCGAGATCATCATCTGGTCGACCTGCAACTCGTCGTTGAGGAAGTCCAGGACCTCCCGGACCGTCTTCGGCGAGTCGGTGTTGAAGAAGGTGCTGTTGGTGGTGACCTTGAAGCCCTTCTCCTTGGCCAGCTTGATCGCCGCCACCGCCTTGTCGAACGTTCCCTCGCGGCTCACCGACTCGTCGTGGCGCTCCTTCAGGCCGTCGATGTGGACCACCCAGCTGAAGCGGTCGTGGGGCTCGAACCTGTCGATCTTGCGCTGCAGCAGCAGGGCGTTGGTGCACAGGTACACGAAGCGGCCCCGGTCCAGCAGCTCCTTGGTCATCTTGTCGATCTCGGGGTGCAGCAGGGGCTCACCCCCGGCGATCGACACCATCGGCGCACCGCACTCCTCGATGGCACCGACGGCCTGCTCCACGCTGAGGCGCTTGCGCAGGACCTCCGTCGGGTACTGGATCTTGCCGCAGCCGTTGCACTCCAGGTTGCAGGCGAACAGCGGCTCGAGCTCGACGATCAGCGGGAACTTGTCCCGGCCGGACAGCTTCTGGCGGGCCAGGTAGCTGCCGATCTTCACGCTCTGGCGCAGGGGGATTCCCATCTATCGAACCTCCATGGGAAGGGGGAAATTGACGTTTTCTGTGCGGGTGGTGCGGGTCTCCACCGAGACCGCGCCCACACCGCGGAGGGCCATGACGACCCGTTCGACCAGATGCGGCGGGGTCGACGCCGCGGCGGTGACCCCGACCGTGCCGGCGAAGCGCAGCCACTCGAAGCGCAGCTCCGTCTCGTCCTCGATCAGCACCGCCCGGCAGCCGGCCCGCTCCGACACCTCGACCAGGCGGGCCGCGTTCGAGGAGTTGGACGACCCCACCACGAGCATCAGGTCGCAGTCCTCGGCGATGGCGGCCACCGCGTCCTGGCGGTTCTGGGTGGCGTAGCAGATGTCGGTGGCGTGGGGACCGACCACCTTGGGGTAGCGCTCGGACAAGCGGGACACGATCCCGGCCAC
>JAKAXG010000596.1 GCA_021827225.1 Actinomycetes bacterium
GGCCGACGATCTCCAGGCGGCCCGGCGACGACACGGTACCGGCCGCCTCCCGCACCAGCCGGTCGTCGATCGGGGCGCCGAAGAACGCCTCCGCCCCGGCCAGGGCGGCGGCGAAGTTGAAACCCTGGTGGGCGCCGTGCAGGTCCAGCCACACCCCTTCGTAAGTGCCTGAGGGGGTGCGGATATCGAGCGACCGCCCGCCGACGGCCAGCCGGTTGCCGTAGCAGTCCCACTCCCGCCCGGCCAGCCACAACGACGCCGGCGACTCCGCCTCGAAGATGGGCACCAGGGAGGGGTCCCGCTCCCCCAGCACCAGCACCGATCCGTGCTTGACCACCCCGGCCTTCTCCCCCGCCACGTGGGCCCGGGTGGGCCCGAGGAACTCCACGTGGTCGAGCCCCACGTTGGTGACGACCGCCACCGAAGCCGACGCCACGTTGGTGGCGTCCCAGCGCCCGCCCATTCCCACCTCGAGGACCATGACGTCAACCGGCCGCTCTGCGAACCAGACGAAGGCGGCGGCGGCCATGATCTCGAACCAGGTCAGGTGCACGTCCGATCCGAGCAGCTGCTCGGCGGCGGCCACCTGGTCCAGGACCGAGCACAGCGAGGAGTCGTCGATGGGTTCGCCGTCGGTGGCGATCCGCTCGTTGATGAGGGTCAGGTGCGGGCTGGTGAAGGTTCCCACCCGCAGCCCCTTGGCACCCAGGAGGGAGGTGAGGCAGCGGGCGGTCGAGGTCTTCCCGTTGGTGCCGGTGACATGTATGACCGGGGCGGTGTCCTGAGGGTCGGCCAGCGCCGACACCAGGGCCCGCATCCGCGACAGGTCGGGAATCCGCTCGGCCCGTGACCCGGCGAGCATCCGCTCCATGTTCTGGTGGCCGTCCAGCCACGCCAGGGCGTCGCCCAGGCTCGGGAAGCGCCCCAAGGGCTTAGGAGGCCGCCCGCCGGTTGCGGGGAGCGACCCGGGCCACGCCCTCGGCGCGGGGCACCAGGGTGGGCGCCACCCGCTCCATCACCACCGACCGGTCGATCATGCACTTGCCGATGTCGCTTCTCGACGGCAGGTCGTACATGACCTCGAGCAGGACCTCCTCGAGGATGGCCCGCAGGCCCCGGGCCCCGGTCCCCCGCAGCAGGGCCTGCTCGGCCACCGCCTCGAGGGCATCGTCGGAGAAGACCAGCTCGACGTTGTCCAGCTCGAACACCCGCTTGTACTGCTTGATGAGGGCGTTCTTCGGTTCGACCAGGATGCGCACCAGCGCCGGCCCGTCCAGGTTGGAGACGGCCCCGATCACCGGCAGACGGCCCACGAACTCGGGGATGAGCCCGAACTTGAGCAGGTCCTCGGGGAGAACGTGGGCCAGGAGGTCACCCTCGGCCCGCTCCTCGGCCCGGCGGATCTCGGCCCGGAAGCCGATGCCCTGCCGACCCAGCCTGGAGTCGATGATGCGGTCCAGGCCGGCGAAGGCGCCGCCGCAGATGAACAGGATGTTGGTCGTGTCGATCTGTATGAACTCCTGGTGGGGGTGCTTGCGACCCCCCTGGGGCGGCACCGAGGCGGTGGTGCCCTCCAGGATCTTCAGCAGAGCCTGCTGCACGCCCTCGCCGGAAACGTCCCGGGTGATCGACGGGTTCTCGCTCTTGCGGGCGATCTTGTCGATCTCGTCTATGTAGATGATCCCGGTCTCGGCCTTCTTGACGTCGTAGTCGGCGGCCTGGATCAGCTTGAGCAGGATGTTCTCCACGTCCTCGCCGACGTAGCCGGCCTCGGTGAGGGCGGTGGCGTCGGCGATGGCGAAGGGGACGTTCAACATCCGGGCCAGGGTCTGGGCCAGGAAGGTCTTGCCGCAGCCGGTCGGCCCGAGCAGCAGGATGTTGGACTTCTGCAGCTCGACCTCGGTGTCGCTGTAGCCGCCGGACTGCACCCGCTTGTAGTGGTTGTAGACCGCGACCGAGAGGATCTTCTTGGCCCTCTCCTGGCCGATCACGTAGTCATTCAGAAAGTTGAAGATCTCGGCCGGCTTCGGCAACTCATCGAAGCGGACCTCGCTGCTCTCGGACAGCTCCTCCTCGATGATGTCGTTGCACAGGTCGATGCACTCGTCGCAGATGTAGACCCCGGGGCCTGCGATGAGCTTCTTGACCTGCTTCTGCGATTTGCCGCAGAAGGAGCATTTGACCAGATCGCTCGACTCGCCGAACTTCGCCACGTCCCCCGCTCCCGATTCAGGCGACGCCCGCGGCCTGCGGGACGAACGCCAACTCTCTGGTCGTGATCACCTCGTCGATAATGCCGTACTGCTGGGACTCCTCGGCGCTCATGATGAAGTCGCGGTCGGTATCGCGGGCGATGCGCTCCACGTCCTGGCCGGTGTCCACGGCGAGCATCTGGTTGAGCAGGTCCCGCATGCGCAGGATCTCCTTGGCCTGGATCTCGATGTCCGCCGCCTGGCCGGCCGCCCCGCCGTGGGGCTGGTGGATGAGGATCCGGGCGTGGGGCAGGGCGTAGCGCTTGCCCCTGGTGCCGCCGGCCAGGATGACCGCCGCCGCCGACGCCGCCTGCCCGTAGCAGAACGTCGAGATGTCGTTCTTCACGAACTTCATGGTGTCGTATATGGCGAACAGGGCGGTGATGTCGCCGCCCGGACTGTTGATGTAGATGCTGATGTCCTTGTCAGCGTTCTTGTACTCGAGGTACAGCAGCTGGGCGCAGACGGCATTGGCCACATAGTCGTCAATCGGCGTTCCCAGGAAGACGATGTTCTCCTCGAGCATCCGGGAAAAAAGGTCGTAGCTCTTCTCGCCCCGGTTCGTCTGCTCGAAGACGCCGGGGATGTGGTATTGGGCGACTGGGTTGATCATTGTTCTCCGGTCTCCTCATCCTGGGGAACGTCTTCGGCGCTGTCGGTGTCGGCCGGGCTGGCCCCGGTGGCGTCTCCGTCTTGTGAAGCCTCATCCTGCAGGTCGGGCTCCAGGAGGGCCCGGTCGATGGGCTGGCCCTCGGGATCGACGATCTCGACGTGCTCGAGGAGCCATTCCAGGGCCCGGGTTTTTCTCCAGTCCGAGCGTACCGCGAGCATCTGGTCAGCGCGTTCGAGGTTTCGGCGGACCTGGGCCGGCTTCATGTTGTAGGCGGACGCCAGGCGCTCCATCTCCGCGTCGATGTCCTCCGCGGTGGGCTCGATGCCCTCGGCTTCGGCCACCGCCCGCAGGGCCAGGTCGGCCTTGACCGCCGGGACCGCCTGCTGGCGGAGGGCCTCGACCAGTTCGGGGCCCGACTGACCTGTGGCCTCGAGATAGTCGTTGATGGTGGCTCCCTGCTGCTCCAGCCGGTGTCCCATGTCGTGGACCTGGCGCTCGACCTCGGCATCGATGAGGCTGGCCGGCGGATCCTCGGCCACCAGCTCGACCAGGGCCTCGACCGTGGAGTTCCGCAGGGCCATGGACGCCTGGACCCGCTTCACCAGGGCCATTCGCTTGGCCACGTCGGCCCGTAGCTCCTCGACGGTCTCGAACTCCGACGCCTCGGCTGCCCATTCGTCGGTGAGATCGGGCAGCTTCTTCTCCTTGATCTCCTTCACCAGGACCTTCAAGGTGGCTGCCTCCTGCCCGGGCAGGTCGGCGTCGAAGGACAGGATGTCGCCCACCTTGGCCCCGTCCAGGTTGGTGTCGAGCTCCGGCAGGACGCTGCCCGAGCCCAGCTCGTAGGTGAAGT
>JAKAXG010000597.1 GCA_021827225.1 Actinomycetes bacterium
CGACCCCGGCGCCTCGGTGATCTCTTTCAGGAGGAAGTGCTCGAAGCCCCTGCGGTCGATGTCGCGGGTGGTGATCTCGGCGGTCAGCACGTCACCGGGGACTACCGGGACGGCGGCGCCGCTGTAGCGCCGGCGCCGGATGCCCTCCAGCGTCCCGGCCCCGTCGCGCGACAGCACGATGGTCTCGCCCCCGGTCGTCTCACCGTCCATGCGGATGTAACGGCCGGTTTCCTCCACCAGGCCGTAGGGCTCGCTGGCCACGACGAAGGCGTCCCCGGCCAGGCCGACGTAGAGGGACTGGCCCGACCCCCGCAGGGCCAGGAGGATCTCGTCGGGGGAGTCGGCGGCCGCGGCGGCGATGGCCACCGACCCCTCGAAGCGGGGCACGGACATGGAGAAGGCGTCGTGGACGGCGAAACCCTCGGCCATCCGGCGCGACACGATGGCCGGTATGACCTTGGCGTCGGTGGTCACCTCCGGGGCCAGTGCCAGCTGCTCGGCCTCCCGGAGCTCGGCGTGGTTGTCCACGTCACCGTTCAGGGCGGCGGCGACGTAGGGGCCCCCCGGTCGGTCGATCTCCTCCGAGTTGACCGGGTGGGCGTTGGCCTCGGAGATGATCCCGACGCTGGCCCACCTGGTGTGGGCCACCACGGTCGTGCGGGCGGTGGGGGACTCGATGGCCCGGGCGAGGAGCGGGTCGGAGCGCATGGAGGTGCGGAGGCTCCTGACGTTGTCCCCCAGCTCGCCGATCTCGGCGGCCGCCTTGTACACGAAGCTGACCGTCGCGGCCGCGAAGCGGACCGAGCCGGAGGAGAACAACGGGTCGCCGTCGCGCCCGGCAATCAGGGAGGCCACCTCCGGCGAGGCCGGGTCCAGCCCGTGGCCGGCGACCGTGACGTGTATACCGGCCGAGTCCCGGCCCCGGACCTCCAACCGGTCGAGGGAGTCCAGGGCCACCCCGATGGACCACCAACCGTCGAGGTTCCGGGCCTCGGCGGCGGGCCGCTCACCGAGGAGGGCGGCGATCTGGCGGCCCATCTCCAACCGGTCGTGCCCTACCGCCCACCAGGCGTCCTTCAGGGCGACCAGCGAGGAGCTGATCCGCTCCTGGGCTCCCGGATCGAGATCCACGGCCGTGCGGTCGAGGGCCGCCTCGAGGGCGGCGACGGCCGAGGCCACGGAGTCGAGGCGGATCGAGAACTCCGCGATGACCCCCGGGCCGGAGGTCAGGGCCCGCAGGCCGGGGGATCCCCGCAGCGAGGCGTCGACGTCGCGGAGCATCGCCGCCGCCCAGTCGAGGGGCGCCGGGCCCTGGCCGATCAGCTCGGCGGCCGGCAGCGCCGACAGCTGGGCCGCGACCCGATCCAGATCGGCGAGCAGGACCTGAGGGTCCGGAACGGCCCTGACGGCGGGTCGGGCCAGAACTGCGACGATGCCGCACATGGCCGGAAAGGCTACCGGGCCGGCCCCCCTCCCCCGGCGCGCATCGGATGTCCGGTCAGGACCCGGCGGCGATCATGTCCCGGCAGGCCAGGACCGAGAACACCACGCACGACCCGATGGGCGAGCCGGGCCCGGGGTAGCAGTGGTTGGTCCACGAGGCCATGGTGTTACCGGCGGCGTAGAGGCCCGGCAGGACGGTCCCGTCGGGGCGCAGCGCCCGGCCGTTCACGTCGCAGCGGACGCCGCCTTTGGTTCCGAGATCGGCCGGAACGACCTTCCATGCGTAGAACGGTGCCTGCTGCAGCGGCCCGACGCACGGGTTCGGGGAGTGCCCGGCGTCGCCGAAGAACCGGTCGAAGGCCAGCTCCCCGCGCCCGAACGCCGGGTCCTTCCCGAGGGCGGCGAACTCGTTCCACTCCGCGACGGTCCGGGCCAGGGCGGGGGCCGGCACCTCGATGAGGCGGGCCAGCTCGTCGAGGGTGGAGGCCTTCACCACGGCCCCGCTGTCGAACCACTCGGCGCCGATCTCGCGGCCGGGACGGGCGGTGGCGAAGCCATAGCGGTCCACGTGGTCCTGGTCGGCGATGAACCAGCACGGCGTGTGCGACACCCCGGCCCGCTCCCCTTCCACCATGGCCCGGCCCAGACGGTCGTAGGGCCAGGTCTCGTCGGCGAAGCGCTCCCCCGCCCCGTTCACCATGATGCTGCCGGGCTTGCCCCGCTCGAACAGGCGGAACGACGGGGTCCCGTCCGGGAGCATGAGCCCCGGGGCCCACCAGCACTCCTCGAGCAGGTCGGTGCCGGCGCCGGCTTCGACGGCGGCCCGCAGGGCTCCACCGGTGTTGCCCGGGGCGCCGAGCGTCCAATCGGCACCGAGAGGCGGCTGGTGCCGGCGGCGCATGTCCCCGTCGCGCTCGAACCCGCCGGCGGCCAGCAGCACCCCCCGGTCGGCGCCGATGGCGATCACCGAGTCCCCCTGGCTGGCCCGGGCCCCGACCACCCGGCCGCCGGAGACAACCAGCGACTCCAGCTCGGTCCGGCGCATCAGCACGGCGTCGGTCCGGCCGAGGGCCACCAGCAGCCGGGCCAGGAACGCCCGACCCCCGATGATGAGCGGGAACGGCTCCTTCCATCCGCCCTTCTCCGGGGGGAGCGGGGACCGCAGGTGACGGACCGCCTCCTCGTGGCCGGTGGCGTCGAAGTCGAGGGCGTAGATCGAACGGCCCTCGGTCTGCGCTCCCGGGGCCTCGCAGAAGTAGTCCGGGAACGGCCTCCACTCGAAGTCCAGCCAGGGGTTGGTCTCGAGCTCGGCGATCACGCCCGGGCCGGCGCCGAGGTAGGCGTCACGCATCTCCCGGTGGTCCTGCCCCACTGTCGCGTCGAGGTAGCGCTCCACCTGCTCCCGGGAGTCGGCCACCCCGGCCCGCTCGTTGGGCCCCGACAGGGGCATCCACAGACCCCCACCCGAGTAGGCCGTGGTGCCGCCGAACTCGTCGGTCTTCTCGATCACCACGGTGCGCAGCCCGGCGGTGGCGGCCACCAGGGCACCGGCCAGCGCCCCCGCCCCCGATCCGACCACCAGCACGTCGCAGTGATGGTCCCAGTCGCTGTCGGCCATGTCGCCCCCCGGTAGGTAGTGGACAAAATCGGCCTCAGACTATTGAGGGGCGCCGCCCACCTCCCTGCCCGCTGTCCCGGCCCGCGGAACGGCGGGCGGAGGGGAGACCGGTCCGGCACGCCGGGCCCGCCCTTTTGTCCGGAAAAAGATGCGGTCCACGCAAAATTGCACGCTGTGCAGCGTTTCACCAGTAGCCTCGGGCCCGTGCAGTCCGCCGCCGACACGTGCACGTCGCTCCGGGAGCGCAAGAAGAGGGCCACCCGTCACGCCATCCACGACGCCGCCTTCGAGCTGGCCGATGAGCACGGCCTGTCCCACACCACGGTGGAGGCCATCAGCGAGCGGGCCGGCGTGGCACCCCGGACCTTCTGGTCGTACTTCTCCTCGAAGGAGGACGCGGTGATCAACCGGGACCCGGACCGGCCCGGCCGCCTCAGGGAGGCGCTGCTGGGCCGGCCGGCCACCGAGGACGCGGTCACAGCCTTGCGGCGGGTCCTGGAGAGGGACCTGGCCGACCGGGTGCTGGACTCGAGGCGGGCCATCCGCCGCCAGCGCCTCATCCGCCGGGAACCACAGCTGATGGCCGCCACCGCCGCCGCCTTCGACGAGATCGAGCGGGCGCTGGTGGAAGCGGTCGCCGAAAGGCTCGGCCTGGAC
>JAKAXG010000598.1 GCA_021827225.1 Actinomycetes bacterium
GGTCATCCACCTCCAGCAGGTGCCTCATGCCAGCACCCCGGTGAGGATGGAGACGGCCTCGTCGATCTCGGCATCGCTCACGAGCAGCGACGGGGCCAGGCGCAGGGCGGAGGCGGTGACCGGGTTGACTACCAGTCCGGCGTCCAGGGCGGCGGCGGCCACCGGCCCGGCCGGGTGGGCCCGGTCCAGCTCCACGGCTATCAGCAGCCCCAGGCCCCGCACGTCGGCCACCCCCGGCACCGCCCGCAGGGCGGCGGTCAGCCTGTCCCCCGCTCTCCTGGCCCGGGCCGGCACGTCCTCGCTCTCCATGACCTCGAGCACGGCCCGGGCGGCCGAGGCGGCCAGCGGCTGGCCGCCGAAGGTGGTGGCGTGGTCGCCCGGCTTGAACGCCTCCGCCACCTCGTCGCGGGCCCAGCAGGCGCCGATGGGCACACCGTTGCCGAGGGCCTTGGCCATGGTGACCACGTCGGGGCGGACCCCGTAGTGCTGGAAACCGAACCACTCGCCGGTGCGGCCCAGCCCGGTCTGCACCTCGTCGACCATCATCAGGACGTGGCGCTCGTCGCAGATCCGGCGCACCGCGGCGAAGTACTCCTCCCCGGCCGGCTGCACTCCCCCCTCCCCCTGGACCGGCTCGAGCAGCACGGCCGCCACCGTGTCGTCGATGGCCTTCTCCAGGTCGCCGGGATCCTGCCAGGCGACGTGACGGAACCCCTCGGGCAGCGGCTGGAAGGTCTCGTGCTTGGCCGGCTGTCCGGTGGCGTGCAGCGTGGCGAGCGTCCGGCCGTGGAACGATCCGTAGGCGCTGACCACCACGTGTCGGCCCCGGCCCCCCCACTTGCGGGCCAGCTTGATGGCGGCCTCGTTGGCCTCCGCCCCGCTGTTGCAGAGGAACACCCGGCCGGGACCGGCGTCCACCAGCCGGTCGAGGGTGGCGGCCACGTCCCGCCCGGGGATGGTGCCGTAGAGGTTCGATACGTGCAGCAGCGTGCCGGCCTGCTCGCATATGGCCGCCGCCACCGCCGGGTGGGCGTGGCCCAGGGAGGTCACGGCCAGCCCGGACAGGAAGTCCAGGTAGACCTTGCCGGTGTCGTCCCACAGCCGGCTGCCCTCACCCCGGACGAAGGTCACGGGCCGGGGCGGGTAGGTGTCCATCAGGCGGTCCGGCCCCGACGGGCTGGTCGTTCCGGGCCCGGTCATGCGGGCGTCACCATGGTTCCGACTCCTTCACGGGTGAAGATCTCGAGCAGAAGGGCGTGGGGCTGGCTGCCGTCGAGGATGTGGGCCTGGGCCACGCCGCCCTTGACCGCCCCGATGCACGAGCGGACCTTGGGGATCATGCCGCCGTCGACGGTGCCGTCGTCGATCATGGCCTGCAGGTCGTCCACCGTCGCCCCCGACAACCGGCTGGCCGGGTCGTTGCGGTCGGCGCGGATGCCGTCCACGTCGGTCAGGTACACCAGCTTGGCGGCCCCCACCGCGGCGGCCAGGGCGCCGGCCGCGGTGTCGGCGTTGATGTTGTAGGCCTGCCCGGTGCTGTCGCTGCCGATGGTGGCCACCACCGGGATCAGGTCCTCGGCCAGCAGCCGCAGCAGCAGGTCCGGGTTGATGGCCGCCACCTCGCCGACATAGCCGAGCTGCGGATCCTTGGCCGCCGCGCTTATGACACCGGCATCCTCACCGGACACCCCGACTGCGAGTGGTCCATGGATGTTGATGGCGCTGACGATGTCACGGTTGACCTTGCCGACCAGCACCATCCGGGCGATGTCGAGGGTCTCGGCGTCGGTGACCCGGAGCCCGCCGACGAACTCGGGGACCTTGCCCAGGCGGTTCATCAGCGCGCCGATCTGCGGGCCGCCCCCGTGCACCACCAGCGGGCGCATCCCCACCGAGCGCATCAAGACGATGTCCTCGGCGAAGGACGGCAGGGGGTCCTCTCCGGCGCCGGCGCCGGCGCTCAGGGCGTTGCCGCCGTACTTGACCACCACGATCTGGCCCCAGAAGCGGCGGATGTAGGGCAGGGCCTCGACCAGGATCTCGGCCTTCTCGTGCGGGCCGGTCACGGGTACACCCCCACCACCGGCAGGCCGGCCGTTTCGGGCAGTCCCCGGGAGATGTTGGCGCACTGGATGGCCTGGCCCGCGGCTCCCTTGGTCAGGTTGTCCAGGGCGCAGATGGCCACCACCCAGCCGGTCCGCTGGTCGAAGCGGGCGGTCAGGTGGGCGCTGTTGGAGCCCAGCGTGGCCTTGGTCGAGGGCGAGCGCTCCGACACCACGACGAACGGCTCCTCCCGGTAGAAATCCTCCAGCACCCGGAGCGGATCCGTCCCGCCGGCGGCCGGCCCGCTGCTGGCCGGCCGGGCGTAGCAGGTGGCCAGGATGCCCCGGTTCATCGGTGCCAGGTGCGGGGTGAAGAGGATCCGCGCCCCGGTGGCCTGCTCCATCTCCGGGGTGTGGCGGTGGCGCAGCAGGCCGTAGGCGCTGAAGTCCTCGTCGACGGTGTTGAAGTGGGTGTTGGGCTTCGGTACCCGGCCCGCCCCCGACACGCCGGACGCGGCGTCGACCACCACCCCCGCCGGATCGATGACCCCGGCCCGCACCAGCGGGGCCAGGGCCAGGGCGGCGGCGGTCACGTAGCACCCGGCGGCGGCGACCAGGGTGGCGCCGGCCAGGTCCTGGCGGAACAGCTCGGGGATCCCGTACGCCGCCTCCCCCAGCAGCTCCGGGACCTGGTGGGCCTCCCCGTACCACTCGGGGTAGAGGGCCGGGTCCTTCAGGCGGAAGTCGGCGGCCAGGTCGACCACCGCGCCGACCCGCTTGCGCAGCTCGGGCACCAGGTGCTGCGACGCCCCGTGCGGCAGGGCCAGGAACACCAGGTCGAGCCCGTCGGCGGCCGCCGGGTCGGCGCTCCGCAGCACCAGGTCGGGGTAGGCCGGGGCCAGGCTGGGGTACAGGTCGGCGAGCCGCCCGCCGGCCTGGCTGTCGGCGGTGGCCAGCACCACCTCCAGGTCCGGGTGGCCGGCGGCCAGGCGCATCAGCTCGGCGCCGGCGTAGCCGGAGGCACCGAACACCGCCGTCTTCAGGGTCCGGCCGGTCCGGGAACCGGCCGGTGTGGATGTCGAGAGTGCCGTGCCCACCGCCGCACTATACATGCTGGTGCATAACCATGCGGAAGAACAGGATAATCACAGGGCCCGACCTCTGGTTTCCCACAAGGGGACCGGTTCACCATGGTGGCATGTCCTTCGAAGTCACCCTCACCGACGACACCACCGAGCAGGTGGACGGGGCCGACTCCTACACGCTGGAGGGCCCGCTGACCACCTTCTTCGGCAACGAGCGGCCCCGGCCCCTCGACAGCTGGAGCGTCAAGGTGGCGTCCTACCGGACCGACCGGATCGCCCGGATCCGGCGTCTCTGAGGGGGCCGTCCGGGCAGCCGGACGGCAGCCGGCCGCCGCCGAGTGGCGGGTTTCTGCCGTCCACGGGCAGAGATCCGCCAGTCGGTGGGCGGCAGTAGGGCGCCGGCGCCGGTGCCCTACTGGCGCAGCTCGGCGCCGGCCCCGCCGGCCGCCTCGATCAGCCGGCCCCGCAGGTCGGCCAGCTCGGCGTCGTCGAGGGTGCGGTCCAGGGCCCGGAACCGGATCCGGAACGCCAGGCTGCGCCGGCCGGCGCCGAGCCGCTCTCCCCGGTAGGTGTCGAACAGGGTGACGTC
>JAKAXG010000599.1 GCA_021827225.1 Actinomycetes bacterium
TTCTACGGGAAGGACGCCTTCGCGGGGCTCCACACCATGGACCAGCTCATGGACCTGAAGCGCTCCGGCCGCGACGATGCCGACTTCGGCCGGGTTCCGGAGGGTCGGGAAGGGGCCCGGCCGCGCGCCGCCCGGGCCGCGGCGGCAGCCGCCGCGCCGGAACGGTCGCAGACGCCGCTCCGGGTCCCCGAGCGGGCCCCGTCGGTCGCCACGGACAACGAGTTGTTCCGGCCCCCCTTCGTCGGCAGCCGAATCGAGCGGGGCATCGCCATAGACGACATCGCCACCTACCTCAACGAGACCGCCCTGTTCCGGGGTCAGTGGGGATACCGCCCCGAAAAGGCCCGCTCCGAGAGCGACGCCGACTTCAAGGAGCGGGTCCGGGCGGTGCTGCGATCCGAGATGGCCAAGGCCCGGGCCAGCGGCATCCTGCAACCAGCGGTGGCATATGGGTGGTTCGCGGTGAACT
This sequence comes from Actinomycetes bacterium, assembly GCA_021827225.1. The sequence continues at coordinate 470 of JAKAXG010000599.1, forward strand.
CCGAGGGCGATGACCTGGTCGTGTGGAAGGACGAGTCCCGCAGCTCGGAGTGGCTGCGCTTCCGCTTCCCCCGCCAGCCCGCCGATCCCTGGCTCTCCATCGCCGATTTCTTCCGCGCCACGGACTCGGGAGAGGAGGACTTCGCGGCGTTCCAGGTGGTGACCATGGGGCCGAGGGTCTCGGAGGAGACCGCCCGGCTGTTCGCCGGGGACTTCTACCAGGACTACCTGCACCTGCACGGGCTGGGCGTGGAGATGACCGAGGCGCTGGCCGAGTACTGGCACCGGCGCATCCGCGCCGACTGGGGGTTCGTCGACGAGGACGGCCCGAGCATCGGCGGCCTGTTCCGCCAGCAGTACCGCGGCGGGCGCTACTCATGGGGATACCCCGCCTGCCCCGACCTGGAGGACAACTCCAAGTGCGCCGAGCTGGTCGGAGCCGACCGTCTCGGGGTCGAGGTGAGCGAGGAGACCTCGTGGCAGTTCCACCCCGAGCAGACCACCGCCGCCATCATCTGCCACCATCCCCAGGCCAAGTACTTCGTGGTGGACCGGCCGTAGCGACACCGGAGGCGGAACGCGGCCCGGATCGCTGCGCTTAGGATTCGGTCATGGTGCTCATATCGTCTGCTGAGCGCGGCCCGGGTGCGGTGCCGCGGGACGGCTCTGGTCCGACCCGATGAAGGAGCTGGTCTACCACCGGTACCTGCTGCCCACGGTGGAGCGCCTCCCGGACAAGACCGCCGTGCTCGACGGCGACTTCTCGGCCAGCTACAGCCGGCACCTGGAGAGGGTTCTGAAGCTGGGCGACGCGCTCCGGCGGCTGGGCGTCGGCCCGGGCGACCGCTTCGCGGTCATGGCTCTCAACGGGCACCAGTTCCTCGAGCTGTACCACGCCAGCCTGCTCACCGGCTCGGTGATCAACCCGCTGAACCTCCGCCTGGCTCCCAGGGAGCTGGAGTTCATCCTGCGGGACTCCGGCTCCAAGGTGTGCTTCGCCGACGGTTTCTTCGGGGCCGGTATCGACAAGGTCCGGGGCACCGCCGGACTCGAGAAGCTGGTGCTGATCGGGCCCGGCGACGTGCCCCATGAGCTCACCTACGAGGACCTGGTGGCCTCCGGCGAGCCCGTGATGCCCGACGAGCCCGACGAGGACGCCGCCGCCGTCCTCATGTACACCGGCGGTACCACCGGCCTGCCGAAGGGAGTCGTGCTGGACCAGCGGGCCCTGGCCCTGGACGTCTACAAGGTGGCGACCCGCTGGATGATGGACGAGAATTACGTCTACCTGCACCAGACGCCCATGTTCCACGCCGCGTCCCTCGGGGGCATCCTGGCCATCCCGGCGGTGGGAGGGACCTCGACCTCCGTGCCGCTGTTCTCGCCCGAAGCAGTGATCGACGTCATCGAGAAACACCGGGTCACCATGACGGTGATGGTCCCCACCATGATCTCGATGATGCTGGACCACCCGAGCTTCGATGCCGGCAGGTTGGCGTCTCTGACCATCCTCACCTATGGCGCCTCGCCCATGCCGACGGCCCTGCTGCAGCGCGTCCTCGACACCCTGCCGGGGGTGGACGTCTACCAGGGATACGGCATGACCGAGAACTGCGGTCTGCTCACCTGCCTGGGGCCGGAGGAGCACCGCCGGGGCGGCGACCTGCTGCGCTCCGCCGGCCGGCCCATGCCCGGCTCGGTGGTGTCGATCCAGGACGAGACCGGCGCCGTCCTGCCGCCCGGCCAGACCGGCGAGGTGTGCGCCAAGGCCGGCAACTACATGCGCGAGTACTGGAACCGGCCGGAGGAAACCCTGTCGGCCTTCCGCGGCGGCTGGTATCACACCGGCGACGCCGGATACATGGACGAGGCCGGCTACGTCTATCTGGTCGACCGGGTCAAGGACATGATCGTCACCGGCGGCGAGAACGTGTACTCAGCCGAGGTGGAGAACGCCATAGCCAGCCACCCGGGCGTGGCCCAGGTAGCCGTCATCGGCGTCCCGTCCGAACAGTGGGGCGAGGCGGTGATGGCCATCGTGGTGCCCAAACCCGACGCCGAGGTCACCGAACAGGCGATCAAGGACTGGGCCCGGGAGCGCCTCGCCGGCTACAAGGTGCCCAAGTCGGTGGAGTTCCGCAAAGAGCCCCTCCCCCTGTCGGGGGCCATGAAGATCCTCAAGCGGGAGCTGCGGGCCCCCTACTGGGAGGGTCGGGACCGGGCTATCCAGTAGCTGCCGGTAACCTCGGGGACATGTCGCGTGCACTCGTTCTCGGGGGAGGCGGTCCCGTCGGTATCTGCTGGCAGGCCGGGCTGATCGTGGGCCTGGCCCGCGCCGGGGTGACCCTCGCCGACGCCGACCTGGTCGTCGGCACGTCGGCCGGCTCGGTGGTCGGCTCCCAGCTGACGTCGGGCTCGGACCTGGCCGAGGCGGTGTCCCTGCTCGGCGCAGCCAGCGGCGGGGGCGAGAGCGGTGAGCCCCTGGACAACCAGGCCGGTGTCGAGGGCCTCCAGGAGCTGATGGGCCTGATCGCCCAGGCCGCGGCCGGCGGCGACGCCGACGCCGCCCGGGTCCGCATGGGTCGCATGGCCGAGGAGGCCCGGACCATCGGGGAGTCCGACTACCTGACCCTGTTCTCGGTCCTGACCGGCGGCAGCTGGCCCGACCGCTTCGCCTGCACCGCGGTCGATACCGCCACCGGTCAGTTCCGGGTGTGGGACCAGGCCGCCGGGGTGCCGCTGGCCGCCGCGGTGGCCTCTTCGTGCGCCGTGCCGATGGTGTACCCGCCGGTGACCATCGGGGGCCGGCGCTACATGGACGGAGGGATGCGCGACATGCTCAACGCGGACGTGGCCGCCGGCCACGGCACCGTGCTGGCCATCTCGTGCACCCTGCTGGAGCTCCCCCCTGATCTGGTTGAGGCGGGGCTGGTCGACGCCGGCCTCGACGCCGTGCTGTCCGCCAGCCGGGCCCAGCTCGACACCCTGCGCGACGGAGGATCCAAGGTGGAGACCATCGTCCCCGGGGCCGAGTTCCTGGAGGTCAGCGGGTGGGGCCTGCAGCTGATGGACTTCACCCGCACCCAGGCCGCCTACGAGGCCGGGCTGAACCAGAGCGCCGGGGAGGCGGCCCGGCTCTCCGGATTCTGGTCCGCCTGAACCGCCTCCCGGGGTCCACCCGGGGGTTCGGAGACCGGCCGCTTCGGCCAGCTCGTGGGACCCGTCGGTGACGAAGTCCGCCAGGT
>JAKAXG010000600.1 GCA_021827225.1 Actinomycetes bacterium
CGACTTGACCGCCCGGTCCGGCTCTACCCCCCGGTCGTCGATCCCCCGGGCCAGGGCGGCCAGATGGCGGCCGTGGGCCCGGCCCACCGCCCGCTCCAGTACCCCGCGGTCGACCACGGCCAGGTCGCCGATGGTGCTGAAGCCGAGCGCCCGCAGCCGCCGGGCGGTGGCCGGGCCCACCCCCCACAGGGCCTCGATGGGATGGGGGTGCAGGAATGCGAGCTCCTCCCCCCGCTCCACCACGAACACGCCCGAACCGGTACCGCCGGCCCGTCGGTCGACGCTGCGCTCCACCCGGGGCTTGGCCGCCTCCGACGCCAGCTTGGCGAGGAACTTGACCGGGGCTGCGCCGACCGAACAACTCAGGCCGAGCTCGCTGCGGATCTGCCCGCGTATGGCCTCGGCCATACGCGCCGGCGGCCCGAACAGCCTGAGGGACCCGCTCACGTCGAGGAACGCCTCGTCGAGGGCGATCCCCTCCACCAGCGGGGTGAACCGGTGGAACACGGCATGCATCCGGGCGCTGACCTCGGCGTAGCGGTCGTAGCGGCCGGGGACGAACACGGCGTCGGGGCACAGCCGCCGGGCCTGCACCGACGGCATGGCCGAGCGCACGCCGAACACCCGGGCCTCGTAGCTGCAGGAGGCCACCACCCCCCGGTTCCCGGTCCCGCCGACGATCAGGGGGCGTCCGGCCAGGGTCGGGTCGTCGAGGGCCTCCACCGACGCGAAGAAGGCGTCCATGTCGACATGCAGGATCCACCGCTCCGGCCCCACCGGCCCAGTCTCCCAGACACCGGTGACGGCCCGCTCAGCTAGGGCAGCGAGATCCGCCGGAATCCCTCCGCCAGCGGGACCGATGCGTCCCGTCCGGCCTCCTCGGCCCGCCGGCGCACCGCGCCGCGCAGCCACTCGCCGGCGTCACCCAGCTGGCTGGCGTGGCAGGCGATGGCCGCCGCCTTGGCGTCGATGGTCTCCGACACGTCGACCCACGCGTCGGGCTCGAGCGTCCCCGACAGGTACAGCACCTCCACCCGGTGGGCCGGCCCCCGGTCGGGGAAGTAGTGGGGGTTGGCGGCCGCGGGCGCCACCGCGTCGATGGCGGCCCAGCCGACGGCCCGGTGGTCGCGGTGGTTGACGTAGGCGGAGCCGAAGAACACGGCGGTGGGGTCGGGGGCCACCACCGCCGCCGGGCGGACCGCCCGGATCAGCTCGACGATCCTGCCCCTGAGCTCCGGGCCGTCGTCGAGCTCCCCGTCGGCGAATCCGAGCCAGTGGTGGCGCCTGACACCGAGCAACCGGCCTGCCTCCTCCGTCTCCAGCCGTCGCCGGGCGACCAGGTCGGCGGGGCGGACAGCCGGATCCAGGGAACCTTTGTCCCCATCGGCGCAGATGCAGACCTCCACCGTGCAGCCGGCCCGGGCCCACCTGGCCAGGGTCCCCCCCGCCGCCACGTCGGGGTCATCCGGGTGGGCGTAGACGGCCAGCGCCACGGCCGGCACTTCCGTCACAAGTTGTGCCATTACTAGGGTGCTTTGCTGATGAGCCGGCAGGCCAGCTCCACGCCGTCGGCATCCACGTCGGCGTGGGTCACCAGGCGGACCCGGCCGGGCCCGACCATCCCGGCCCGCACCCCGCCGTCAGCCAGGTGCTCGATCAGAGACGCCGGCTCGGGTGGCGAGAAGGCCACGATGTTGGTCTCCACGTCCCCCGGCTCGAAACCGATCCGAGGCCACCGCTCGGCCACCGCCTGGGCCAGGGCCCGGGCGCCGGCGTGGTCGTCGGCCAGGCGGTCGATGCGGCCCAGGGCGACCAGCCCGGCGGCTGCGATCACGCCGGCCTGGCGCATGGTGCCGCCCAGCCGCTTGCGGTGCAGCTTGGCCTCCTCGATCAGGTCGGCCGGGCCGGCCAGCAGGGACCCCACCGGCGCCCCGAGCCCCTTGGACAGGCAGCACATGACCGTCGTGGCCGCCGCGGCACGTTGCGCCGGGGTGTCGGAGGAGGCGACGGCGGCGTTCCACAGGCGGGCCCCGTCCATGTGCACCGGCAGCCGGCGCCGCTCCGCCACGGCAGCCACGGCGTCCATGCGCTCCCGGGGCCAGACCCGCCCGCCGGCGGCCATGTGGGTGTCCTCCACGGCTATCAGCGTCACCCGGGGCTGGTGGTAGGAGCCGGCCTCGACGACCCGCTCGACGTCCTCCTCCGCCAGCCACCCGTCCCGGTCCCCCACCGTGAGGAAGCTGACCCCGGCGTTGATGGGCCCGGCCCCCTCCTCGTACACCACCACGTGCTGGCGGGCGCCGGCGACGACCGCGTCACCCGGCCGGGTGAGGGTGCGCAGGGCCACCTGGTTGGCCATGGTCCCCGACGGCACGAACAGCGCCGCCTGCTTGCCGGTCAACTCGGCGAACGCCTCCTGGAGGCGCTGGACCGTCGGGTCCTCCCCGTACTCGTCGTCGCCGACCTCGGCCTCGGCCATGGCCCGGCGCATCTCAGGGGTGGGACGGGTGACGGTATCGGAACGCAGGTCGACCAGCACCGTCCCAACGTACGCTACAACTGGCTGGTGACCGAAGACGCCCCCAGACGATTCGATTCATGGGATCCGACCGAGGCCTTCGGTCTCGGGTCCGGCTGCGAGAAGGCCCCCGACGGCCTGGCCGTGGAACTGGCGGCGGTCGCCCTGGAGGCGGCTCAGAAGGCAGGAAGGATCCTGGAAGAAGGGGCGCCCGGTCGCGGCAGCACGGTCTCGGGCGTCGAGACCAAGATCTCCTCCACCGACATGGTCTCAGACGTGGACCGCGAGTCCGAAGCGGCGGTGGCCGCGGTGCTGGGCGGGGCCCGGCCCGACGACGCGGTGCTGGGCGAGGAGGGCACGTCCCGGCCGGGCACCAGCGGCGTCACCTGGGTGGTGGACCCGCTGGACGGCACGACCAACTTCCTGTTCGGGATCCCGCAGTGGTCGGTCTCGATCGCCGCCGAGATCGACGGGCGCCCGGTGGCGGGGGTGGTGGTCGACCCTCCCCGCCACGAGGTGTGGGCGGCCATCGCCGGTCACGGGGCGTTCCTCAACGGCCGGCGCTGCCGGGTGCGCGACGACCGCTCGACGCTCGACACGGCCCTGGTCGCCACCGGGTTCGGTTACCGGGCGGAGCGGCGCCGCTGGCAGGCCCAGGTCGCGGCGGCGGTCATCCCGGCCGTGCGCGACATCCGCCGGCTGGGCTCGGCGGCGCTGGACCTCTGCTGGACCGGCGCCGGTCGCTTCGACGCCTACTTCGAGTGGGGCCTGAACCCGTGGGACCTCAGCGCCGGCGCTCTGGTGGCGGCGGAGGCCGGGGCGGTGGTGCAGGTGCTCGGGTACCGGCTGGTGGTGGCCGCTCCGCCCCACCTGTGGGACCCGTTGCGGGGGCTATTGGAATCAGCCGGCGCCATGGACGCCGAGCCGGGCCCGGAACCGGCCGAGTGGTAGGAGGCGGACCGGGCCCGAGCCCTCCGGCGCCCGCCGGTCTGCCTCCCGGCCCTGCTCAGCGGGGCGGAGCTATCCCCAGAAGACCTCCGCCACGTTGTGCAGCAGGTCGTGGTCCACCGTCTTCAACTGCTGGACGGCGTCGCCCAGGGGGACCCTGACGATGCGGTCCGCCTGCAGGGCCACCATCTCCCCGAACGCCCCGTCGTGCACGGCGTCGATGGCGGCCACCCCGAATCGGGTGGCG
>JAKAXG010000601.1 GCA_021827225.1 Actinomycetes bacterium
CCGGCGTGAGCTCGGGTGGGAGCCGCGCGTCAGCGCTCGCGACGCCTTCTCGGAGGTGCTCGAGGGCATGCGCACCAAGGCCGGTATGCCGACCGCACCGCTGGGCGCGGACGCCCCCGGCGGCCGCGGCCAGGAGTTGGCCACCGGCGTCGGCCAACGCCCCTGACCGCGGCCGGCCCCTGACGCCGATCCGGGCAGGGGTACAGATATCCTTGTCCGGCCGATGGAACGCCACATGTGCCACACCAGCCCCGGGGCGGGGGCCACCGAGCGGCACGGCGATGCCTGAGCCGGAGCCGCAGAGCTCCGACGACCCGCCGGGGGACGCTCTAGAACGCCTGCGACGGCTGAGCCGCCGGGGGGCGGCCGGCGGGGCCGGGGCGGCGCACCGGCGGGTTCGCCGGGTCAGGCGGCGGTGGCCGCGCCGCACGCTGATCACGGTGAACCTGGTCACCGCCCTGACCCTCATCGGTGCGGCCTCCGCCTTCGTCTACGTGCAGTGGCGGCTGGGGCAGGTCAAACGGGTGAACATCGCCGGCCTGCACGAGCAGGGGCACAGCGCCCAGAGCAGCAGCAAGGGGTCCACCATCGCCCCGTTCACCCTGCTGGTGATCGGGTCCGACACCCGGAACCTGGGGGCCGGCGGGGGGGCGCAGTTCGGCAACACCACCGAGGTGCAGGGCCAGCGGTCGGACAGCATCATCTTGGTGCGCGTCGCCCCCCAGACCCGCTCGCTGGCGCTGCTGTCGATCCCCCGTGACACGCTGGTGCCCATTCCCGGGTACGGCACCACCCGCATCAACACCGCTTTCAACAGCGGAACGCCGTCGCTCCTGGTCCGGGTGCTCGACCAGGACTTCGGCATCCAGGTGAACCACGTGGTGCAGTTCAACTTCGACACCTTCCGTGCGGTGGCCGACGCCGTCGGGGGGGTCGAGCAGTACTTCCCGACCCCGGCGCGCGACGACTTCTCGCTGCTCAACATCCCGGCCCCCGGCTGCTACAACCTCAGCGGCGACCAGGCCCTGTCCTTTGTCCGCTCCCGGGAGTACCAGTACGAGCTCGACGGCCAGTGGCACTACCAGCTGTACCCCGAGAGCGACCTGGCCCGTATCCAGCGCCAGCAGGCCTTCGTCCGGGACCTGGTGAGGAAGGCCCGGAAGGTGGCCCCGACCAACATCGTCGAGCTCAACAACATCGTCGGGAGCATCACCAGCCACCTGACGCTGGACAGCGCCTTCAGCAACTCGCTGATACTCGACCTGGCCAAGGACTTCCGTTCCGCCAACCTCAGCAACATCCCCTCCTACACGTACCCGGCGGTCAACTCCACCTCGGTTCCCGGCGCCCTCGACCCCCAGACCCAGCAGGGGAAGGCCACGATCCAGCAGTGGCTCGACGTGGGCCAACCGGCCCCTGCCAAGCCCACCACGCCGGTTGCCGGCCCGTCGAGCACCGTGGCTCCCGACACCGTCGATCCGGCCTCGCTCCGCATAGAGATGGTCGGCGGGAGCGGCGTCGCCGGCCAGGCGGCCCGGGCGGGCCGGGAGCTGGCCGGCCTGGGCTACGCCACCGTGGTGTCCAGTGACGCTCCCGGCTCCGGGCTGGCCACCACCGAGATCCAGTACGCCCCGGACTCCCTGGTCGCCGCCCAGCAGGTCCAGCGGCAGCTGGCCGGCCAGGCGACGCTGGTGGAGAACAGCGCCCTGACGCCCACCCCGTACAACCTCGAGATCGTCGTGGGCCAGGACTTCGCCGGCCTGGCCCCCGGCGTCACCGCCTCCGCCCCGCCGGCCGGCGCCTCGCCGACGACGTCCACCACCACGGCGAGCCCGGCCTACGACGGGACGTCTAGCATCGATCCGGCCTCATCGTCGATCTACCACGGCGTGTACGTCCCCCCCGGCCTGCAACCCGGCCAGACCCCACGGACCTGCGGCGAGTGAACCGCCGCCCGCCTCGAAAGCCGAGCCAGCATGGATCTGCTCCGCACGCCTGACGAACGCTTCGCGTCCCTCCCCGACTACCCCTTCGAGCCCCACTACGCCGAGGTCGGCGGGGGGATCCGGGTTCACTACCTCGACGAGGGGCCGGGCGACGGTCGCCCGATCCTGCTCATGCACGGCGAGCCGACATGGTCCTACCTGTACCGCAGGGTGGTCCCGCCGCTGGCGGCCGCCGGCTACCGGGTCGTGGCCCCCGACCTGGTCGGATTCGGCCGTAGCGACAAGCCGGCCGCCCCGGCCGATCACGCGTACCGCCGCCACGTCGAATGGATGCAGGAACTCGTCTTCGCCGAACTGCAGTTGGCGGGCACCATCTTCTTCGGCCAGGACTGGGGCGGCCTGATCGGTCTCAGGCTGGTGGCCGCCGACCCCGACCGCTTCGCCGGCGTCGTGGTGGCGAACACCGGCCTGCCGACGGGCGACCGCCCCCCGAACGACGCCTTCCTGTCCTGGCAGCGTTTCGCCGCCGAGGCGGACCACTTCCCGGTAGGACGGATAATCGCCGGCGGCTGTAAATCTGCCCTTCCCGACGCGGTTGTGGCAGCATATGACGCCCCCTTCCCCGACGACTCCTACAAAGCGGCGGCCCGGGTCTTTCCCTCCCTCGTGCCCACGTCGGCCACCGACCCCGAGCACGAGGCCAACACCCGGGCCTGGGCAGTCCTCGAAGGCTTCTCCAAGCCGTGGCTGTGCGCTTTCAGCGACGGTGACCCCATAACCGCCGGGGGGGGAGAGCCTTCATCCGGCGCATCCCAGGCGCAGCCCGAGAACCGCACACCACTGTCACCGACGCCGGCCACTTCCTGCAGGAGGACCAGCCCGCCCAGCTGGCCCGGATAATCTCGGAGTTCGCCGGCCGGGTCGACCGGCCGTAGTATGGGTAGAAGTAGGTCCTGACAGGGCCGGTAAACCGCCGCTTGATCTGACGTTTCGGCGGCGGTATTGATGCAATATTCAGGAAAAGTTCTGTCACTTTTTTTGCCGAATGACTGCCAGAAAGCGAGCTGGGGGTAGAATGAGCCTCATGACGGGAGCTGTAGTAGACGGACGGACGGCGCGGCGGGAGCGGAACCGGTCGGAGGTGGTGGAGGCCGCCCTGGCCCTGGTGGACGAGGGAGAGCTCGACCCCTCCATCGAGCAGCTGACCAAGCGCTCGGGGCTCTCCGCCCGTTCCATCTTCCGCTACTTCGAGGGGCTGGACGATCTGCGGCGGGCCGTGATCCAGCGCCACATGGAGCGGGTCGAAGCGCTCCTCAACAACTCGGCCAACGGTGGGGACGCCCCTCTCGACGTGCGTATCCGCCGCTTCGTCGACCTTCGGATCAAGGTCAACGAGACGATCGCCGGACCCGCCCGCACCGCGCAGCTACGGGCGCCGTACGCCCCCGTGATCGCCGACGACATCCGCCGCTACCGCAAGCTCCTGGACGCCCAGGTGAGGGAGCACTTCGCGCCCGAGCTCAAGGCCCGGTCGCGGGCCGAGGCGGAGGATCTGGTGTCGCTCATCGACGTCATCGTCTCCTTCGACGGGTGGGACCTGATGGTCCACGAGTACGAGCGGTCCCGCACCCAGGTGCGCCGTTCGTGGACCTACGCCCTGGAGAGGCTCCTCTCCAAGTAGCAGCTGGGGCCCGGGCCGCCGCTGCCGGCTCCACCCGAACTGCACCTTTTGTGGCGCGTCGGCCTCA
>JAKAXG010000602.1 GCA_021827225.1 Actinomycetes bacterium
GGCAGCGGCGGCGACCCCGCACCGGAGGTGGCCAACGTGCACCCAGTAGCCGATCTCGAGAGCGCCGCTGCCCAGACGGGCGTGCAGACCGCAGCAGCCCAGGACGGTCCGACTGTCAGGTTCGGTGATCAGGTACTGAAACTCTGTTCGGGCCTCCCAGGTGGCATCGGCGGCGGCCAGAAAAGCTCCGATGGACTCGCTGGTGGCTGCGGTCCGGGCCCAGGGCATCCAGGGCCGGAGGTGTTCGAGACTGGCGTTGACTGCATGGACCAGGGCGTCGGTGTCGCCACGGGAAGTCCGGCGGAGGACCACCGAGGCAGCTGGGAGTTCCGCCGGAGGCGCTTCCGTGAGCCAGGCCTGTTCGCTCATCCACCGAGATTGGCACTTGACCGCGCGCGTCGCAGTCGGATTCTCCAGAATGCCGACCTTCTCCCCAGGCACCGATCCGCTCTGGGTCACACGCCGGGCGTCATTCGGGAGGGTTCCGACGACCAGCATGGGACGGCCGGAGGCACTCGGACGCGGGTAGCGAAGCGCACGCCAACCGTTGATGGCGGATCACGCGATCACGGTAAAGACCTTGCAGCGTCCGCCGGTATCGGCGACGATCTCCCATGATCGTCGTACGCCGTATTCAGCCGGGCCAAGCGGATGCCCTCCGACTTGTTCGCCTCGCAGCGCTCGCCGAATCACCGTCCGCCTTCGGCTCCACCTACGCCGGAGAATCATCACTGACGACCGACGATTGGATCGACCGAGCTCGATCCGGCTCAGACGGATCGGAACGGGCCACATTTTTCGCCGTGGCTGACGAGGGCATCGTCGGGATCGTCGGCGGTCACAGGCTCGAACCGGCGTCGGAGATAGTAGAACTGGTGTCGATGTGGACCCGTCCGACTGTCCGGCGAACCGGCGTCGGTCGACTCCTGGTCGATGCCGTGCTCCACTGGGCGAGGGCGTGCGGAGCGAGAGAAGTACAGTTGTGGGTGACACGGGGCAACACGGCCGCAGAGATCCTCTATCGAGGCATGGGGTTCACCGAATCCGGCGATTATCAACCACTGCCATCCGATCCCTGCCAAGACGAGACCCGAATGACCCTCATTTTCTAGCCGGTGTTCTGGGACCTATGCAGGGAGTCCTTCGGGGACTGCACCATCCGTGGAAATGGGGCGACCTCCTTCGGTGACTTTCCGTCTTCAGCGTTGCCGGTGCCGCTCGATCGTGAGTATCCGGGCGGTAACCGGTGGAGGTGGTCGGAAGGCGGACGGCGGCACTCGGGGACCTGCCACGGCGAAGAAGTCCCGCCGCCACCTGTTCGCCCCCGGCGCGTGGTCGCCTGACCATCTGCGGGCGGTCTGGTCTTGGAGGATGAGATCGGCACGGACCAGCCGGCTGCCGGGCTGCAGGAGGCGCTCGAGGAGGGCGGTGGTGATGGCGAACGGGGGGTTGGATATCACCCGGTAGGGCCGCCGAGGGAGCCGAAGGTCCGAAGCGTCGGCTTGGGCGATGACAACCTCCGACCCGAACCGCCTTCGAAGATGGTGGATCCGGTGAGGGTGGGCTTCGATCGCGATAACCCGAGCACCGGCCTCCAGGAGTACAGCTGTGATCGACCCACGCCCCGCGCCTATGTCGAGGACCAGGCTGCCGGGACGTACTCCGGAATCAGCGACGAGGCGCTTCGCCCATCGAGAGTCGAGCTCGTGCCATCCCCACCGCGGTGGCGAGACCACGGACCCGGACCGTCATGACCATGCCCATAGGCGGCGAGCTTGTCCACTTCCCGGAGCGGCCGCCAGCGATTTTCAAGGCTGAGAGAGAGATCGCGGCAGCTCTACCAAGTGGATCGACGGCAGGCGCCTGGTGGTCACGCCCGAGAGCCAGCGATCGGGGACGCCCGCGGATCTGCGGATGGGGGACGGCCGCGGCGAACATTATGGGGTGGTGATCCCGGCGTCAGGTCAGTACGCAACCGATGGCAACCTGCGTGCCCGCCAGCGGCTATGGCAGTTTCTGGAACCGCCGTTCGATCTGTTCGGGTGGGTGCTCGATCTCACCCAGACTGAGGCCGGCTCCCATGTACTGGACGTCGGCTGCGGCAACGGCGCCTACCTCGCCCGGCTGCAGGCTCGTGGCGCAGTAGTGACAGGATGCGATCTGTCCCTCGGGATGCTCGAGGCCTCTGCCGGAGGTCAACTGGTCAACGCCGACGCCCAGTACCTGCCGTTTCGTGATGAGACCTTCGACGTCGTCCTCGCCGCTCACATGCTCTACCACGTACCGGACCAACGGCGGGCCGTGGCCGAGATGAGGCGGGTGCTCGCCCCAGGGGGGACCTGCGTCGTGGTTACCAACGGCGCGGCGCACATTGCGTCACTGCGCCAGTTGGTTGAGTCGGTGGTTCAACCGAAGAATCCCGGTTGGAGGATGTTCGACTGGGCCACGAGGGCATTCTCCCTCGACGATGGGGAGGACACGCTGCGCAGCGCCTTCGAGACCGTCGAGCTGGTACGGCCCCCGGTGACCAGCACGGTGATCATCACCGACGCCGATGTCGTCGCCGACTATGTAGGCAGCGTCGGCGACGCCTACCAGGACCAACTGACCGACGACTGGAGCGGTGTCGTGGAGAGCACCAGGAAAGCGGCGCGGGCCTTGATCGATCGCCACGGTCGGATCACCACCAAGGGCGAAACGGGGGCGTTCCTCTGTCGCTGAGTCGACTTCACTACGCATCCCGGACTCCCAGTTCCTGCTCGGCGAGCACCCGGGCCTCCTCGGGCGGGGCGACCGGCAGCTGCTCCCGGATGGGGGCTATTTGCTCTTCAGGCGGCTCCTCCCCGGCGAGGAGTTCGACGCCGATGGCTTGCACAACGGGGCCATGGATAGCGGCGCTAACACCGCGGTGGTGTCGCCGCGCTGGCTGGACGCGTCGAGGAACGGCTTCAGCGGCAGCAGATTACCGGCACCGCCGAGCGAGCAGGCTGCCAGTACACGCACCGGCCCAGACGCTAAGCGGGCGGGCTGCCCACTGTCGCTGGAGGCAACGACATCGGGCTCGATCGGCTCGTGAGTAGACGCGCCGTGGTCGCCGCCTCCGGAGCGGGGACAAGGTCGCAGTGGCGGGCGAAATCGCCCAGGTCGTCGCCTTGGACGTCACGGCGCCCCAGCCCGGAGGGTAACCCCCTCACCAAAGTCCGCCTTCCGACCCAAGAGCGGCGCCCGGGCAGGTAGCCAATTCCGCCTGGCATATAGGATCGACATTGGCGGGCTGGGAGCCAGATGCGGCGTCGGCTGGGCGGTACGGCCCCGAAGGAGACAGCGCTCCTGCCGGGCGGTTGCTTGATCGGCGGGTCACGTGGCCGGTTACCAGCCCTCGGCCCTGGTCTTCAGCCTACCGCTCAGGGACCGTGCCTCATAGGGAGCTCGATAATCCAGTCAGGGTCTTATAGCCACAGACGCGGATCGGCACGTACATCTCCACGGCTGCCATCGGGGTCGGCCCGTGGAGTCCGTGGTCCCGTCCCACGCCATCCCAGACACGATTCGCGGCCGGCTGGTCAGAGCTCAGAGGTATCGCGGTTCCCGCCGGCATGTGATCGCCCTTCGGACAGCGCGGTGCGCGCAAGGGGAATGTATACGACCACGGAGGCCCAGCCGAGGACAAGGCCGATTACGGCAGCCGTCCAG
>JAKAXG010000603.1 GCA_021827225.1 Actinomycetes bacterium
TCGGCCCGCACCGCCCCGCCGGTCGACGACGCCGGTGACGCCACCCTGGCATCCCACCGGCCCCGCCGCGGCGCCGGCCGCCACCGTCCCGGCCAGCCGGGCGGGAGCGGCGGCAGCCCCGGCCGGGGCGGATCGGGGACCGCCGGCTCCGGGGGTCTGGCCGCCGGTACCGGGGGTCTGCCCGCCGAGTACCTGGCCGAGCTGCCGCCCGCCGTGGCCCGCCTGATCACCGGCGGCCCCGTCCCCCCTATCCGTCCGGGGGCCGACCTGCCCGCCCCGGGAGGGAGCGGCGGGGCCCCGTTCCAAGCCGAATCCTTCACCAGCGGCGGTGCTCCGCCCCGCCCCCTGCCACCGTTCGGAGCTGCCATGCCCGCCAGCGGGACGTCCCCAACCGGCGCCAACCCCCACCTGGTCGACTCGTCCGCCAGCCCCATAACCGCCGAGACCCTCGACTGGATCGTCGAGGCGGTGGAGGAGAGGATCCTCGCCGAGCTCGAGCGGCGGGGCATGCGCTTCCATCCCGGAGTGTTCTGACATGCCCGACAGCAAGAAGGCCTATCTGGAGACCGAGGGCGGGGACAAGATCTCCTGCCTGTTCAACCCGTCGGACCTGGCCCTCAGCCAGATGAACGGCTGGGCCGCCGACGTCATGCCCGGCAAGGGCGTGCCCACCCTGCGCTACACGGGAGCGGCGTCGGGCCAGCTGCGCCTGACGCTGTTCTTCGACACCACCGACACCGGCGAGGACGTGTCCACCTACACCGGCAAGATCGTCGGCCTCATGGAGGTCGACTCCAGCCTGCCGGGCACCGACGAGAAGTCCAACAACGGTCGGCCCCCGTGGGTCAAGTTCCACTGGGGTGACTTCCACTCGTTCAAGGCGGTGGTCTCCTCGCTGGACCTCGCCTTCGAGTACTTCAGCTCCACCGGGACCCCGCTGCGGGCCCGGGCCGCCCTGGTCCTCACCCAGTACCAGCAGGACATGGCGTTCGGGCCGCAGAACCCGACCTCCGGCACCCCTCGCCCCCACCGGGTGCACCGGGTGCAGCCGGGGGAGACCCTGGACCGCATCGCCGCCATGCACCTCGGTGACGCCACCCGCTGGCGCAGCATCGCCGAGGTCAACGGCATCGAGGACCCGCTCGCCATCAGGCCGGGCCGGCTGCTGGCCATACCGGGGCTGAGCTGATGCCCTCCTCCCTGTCGCTCACGCCGGTCGTCGAGCTCGAGGGCCAGAAGCTGGCCGAGAAGTGGCTGTCCGCTCTGGTGGAGTTGAGAGTGGAACGCCAGTACCAGGTGCCGACCCGGGTGACCATGCGCTTCTCCGACTTCGGCTACGAGCTGCTGTCGTCCCCCACGCTGCGACTGGGCCACGCGGTCAAGGTCTCCCAGCATGGCGGGGCCGACCTGGCCGAGGCGGAGATCACCTCCATCGGCGCCGAGCAGCGGCCCGGTGACAACCCCGAGATAGTGGTCGTGGCGCTGGACAAGAGCCACCGCCTGGGCCGGGCCACGCAGGTCAAGGTGTACAAGGCCAGCACCTATTCCGACATCGTCTCCAAGATGGCGCAGGACGCCGGTCTGACCCCGTCGGTGGATTCCACCACCCTGCAGCTGGAATACCTGATGCAGGCCGAGTCCGACCTGGTCCTGCTCACCGAGCTGGCCCGGCGGACCGGATTCGACTGGTGGATGGAGGGCAGCAAGCTGCACTTCGCCAAACCGGCGAAGAAAGGCGACGTCACCCTCACCCTGGGCGACACCCTGCTGTCGTTCTCGGCCCGGGTCTCGGGCGTGACCCCGTCGGAGGTGAAGGTCGACGGCTGGGACCGGACCAAGCAGGAGTCGGTCAGCTCGTCGGCGTCATCGGCCGACGTCCCCAAGGCCTCCTCCGACCTGGCGGACCTGCTGGATAGCCCGCCGGCCCCGTTCGGATCGGCGACCGTGTTCTCCGCCGGCCTCGGCGTCCAAAGCTCCGCCGAAGCCGAAGCGCTGGCCAAGTCGGTGTACAACCGGGCGGTGACGTCGGCGGTGACCGCCAAAGGTGTCGCCTACGCCGACGCGGCCATCACCCTGGGGGCCACCGCGGTGATCAAAGGGGCCGGGCCGCTGAGCGGCAGCTACCCGATCACCGAGGTGGAGCACGTGTTCCGACCGGCGAGCGGGTTCGTGACCCGCTTCGTCAGCGGGGAGCGTCGTCCCACCACCCTCGTCGACACCCTCGGCGGCCTGGTGGCGGCTCCGGCCGGGGCCTACACCGGTCCGGCCCACCTGCGCACCGGGGTGACCGTCGGCGTGGTTACCAACAACAACGACCCCTCCCATTCCGGCCGGGTCAAGGTCCGCTTCCCGGGTCTCAGCCAGAACATGGAGAGCGACTGGGCCCGGGTGGTGAGCGTCGGCGGCGGCGCCAAGCGGGGCTCGGTGTGGATACCCGAGATCGACGACGAGGTCCTGGTGGCCTTCGAGGGGGGAGACGCCCGCCAGCCGGTGGTGATCGGCGGGCTGTACGGCCAGAAGTCCACCATGCCGGTCGCCAAGGTCGAGAACAGCGAGGTGCAGACCAGGGCCATGACCTCCCGCCTGGGCCACGTGATCTCGTTCCTGGACGGGACGACACCGGCCACCGAGGCGGTGGAGATCGTGCTGGCCGGCGAGAAGCACAAGATCCACCTGGGCAAGGACAAGCTGGCCGTCACCGTGCCGAGCGGCACCCCGGTGGAGGTCACCGCCGGCAACACGTCGCTCAAGTTCAGCAACAGCGGGGACATCACCCTCGAGGCCACCAACATCACCATCAAGGCCACCAACGAGCTCAAGCTGCAGGCAGCGCAGGCGTCGGTGCAGGCCCAGGCCACCCTGGACATCAAGGCGAACGCCAAGCTGGGCGTGAGCGGGGGGATCCTGGAGATGCAGAGCAACGGGCCGGCCAAGTTGGCCGGCACCCCGGTGATGATCAACTGATGGCCTCCGACCAGTCCCCCGCTCCCCGTCGCGGCGACGAGATCGTCAGCGACCCGGGGTTCATCGGGCGGGGATTCCGTTTTCCCATGGGCGTCGACCACCGCGGCGGCCTGGCCCTGACCAGCGGCGGCGCCGACCTCGACTCGTCCATCCGGGTGGTCATCGCCACCGCGCCCGGCGAGCGGGTCATGCGCCCGGCGTTCGGCTGCCGGATCTGGGACCTGCTGTTCGAACCCATCAACGCCAACACCCTCGGCCTCATGGCCCAGGCGGTGCGCGAGGCCATCGCCCAGTGGGAGCCGCGGGTCGAGACCGAGTCGGTCGATGCCATGCGTGACCCCCGCGACAGCGGGCTGGTCAACATCCACGTCACCTACCGGGTCCGGGCGACCAACGACCGGCGGAACCTGGTGTACCCGTTCTACGTGATCCCCCGAGAGGAAGCCTGACATGGCGCTCCCCGCCCCCAACCTGGACGACCGCACCTTCCAGGACATCGTCGACGAGACCAAGCGGCTCATCCCCCGCTACTGCCCGGAGTGGACCAACCACAACCTGTCCGACCCGGGGGTCGCCCTCATCGAGCTGTTCGCCTGGATGAGCGAGATGGTGCTGTTCCGCATGAACCAGGTGCCGGACCGGCTGTACACCAAGTTCCTGGACCTGGTCGGCATCCAGCCGTTCCCGCCGTCGGTGGCGCGCGCCTCCCTCACCTTCTACCTGACCG
>JAKAXG010000604.1 GCA_021827225.1 Actinomycetes bacterium
GGGCACCGGAAGCGGCTCGGCCGGTGATTCCGGCACCGGAGCGGCGCTCGACTCAGGATCGGCGCTGGCCGCCGGAGGCGCCACGGCGTCGCCCGGCCTGACCGGATCGGGCACGTCACCCTCCCTGGCGACCGTGGGCGCCGGACCCGGCACCGCCGCACCCGGCGCCGGGTCCGCCACCGGCACCGGGGGCCAGGGCCCGGGCAGCTCGCTGCCGGCCACCCTGGTGAGCCTGTCGAGCCCCATAGGAGCCGGCGTGGTCGTGATCGGGGTGCTGGTGGCCGCCGGCCTCGGCTACGGGCTGTGGCGGATGGCCCGGCTGCTGCTCGTCCAGGACGGCGGGCCGGTCTGCCCGCTCGGAGGAGACAATCCGTGACCTACACAGGGGAGAAGCCATGACCGCTCCAACCACCGCCGGCCGGTACAACCCCGACGACCCGTCCCTGCGCTACGGCATGTCGGTGCGCCACGCCGCCCTCACCGCGGCGGCCGCCGGTGTCCGGGTCCGCCGCGGCCGGTTGCCGGTGGAGCAGGTGCTCCTGGCCGCGGCGGCGATCCTCTTCCCCCTCGGCCTGGTGTTCATCCTGCTCGGCTGGTACGGGGCGGCCCACACCGGCCGGCTGTACGCCCAGATCGACTACCTGATCTCGGGGGGCCTGCTCGGGGTGGGGATCTCGGCGGCCGGGGGCTTCATGTACTTCGGCTACTGGCTGAGCCGCCAGCTGAACGAGTCCCGCCGCCAGAACGGGCTGACGCTGCAGTCGCTCCAGCGCATCGAGGACCTCCTGGAGGCCACCCTCGACGGTGGCGGAGCGGGCCTCACCCCCGCCGCGTTCAGCGTCGCCGCCCCGGTGCCGGCCGGCGTCGGCGCCTCTGTGCCGGCGACGCGCCGGGCCACGGCCGCCCGGGCCCGGGTGGGCCGGGCGGCCCCGTCCCGGCCGGGCACCGTTCCCGACGCCTGGGAGCCCACCGGCGAGGTGCCGGTGACCGCCGGCCCGGTCCTCCTGGCCACCCCCCGCGGCACCCTCCTCCACCGGCCGCAGTGCCCGGTGGTGGCCAAGCGCAGTGACCTCCGGTCGATCCCGGCCGGAACCGACGGCTTCGGCTACTGCTCCATGTGCGACGCGGCCGGCGCCCTCGTCTGACCCGAACCCGCACCGAACCCCCCACCCAACCGGAGAAGTCATGAAGTCCAACAGGCACAGGTACACGTCGGCGCGCCGCAAGCCCATGGCCATCGCCGGCATCACGATCCTCCTTGCGGGTGGATGCGGCGCCCGGCTCACCAAGTCCCAGATGGCCGCGCTCGACGGGAGCGGATCCGGCGGCGGGATCAGCGCCGGGGTCGGCTCATCGGGTGCAACGTCGAGCGGCGGGTCGGGCGCCTCGGCCCTCGGATCGGGCTCGTCGGCCGGCGCAACGGGTACCACGACCGGGGCGGCCGGCGGCTCCAACAGCCCGGCAGTCGGCTCCACCGGTGCCTCCGCCGGCGGTTCCGGTGGCTCGGGCGCAGCCGGCGCGACCGGCGGATCGGGCGGCGCCTCCGCGACGAATACCGGCGGAACCTCCGGGTCGTCCGGCGGCCCCCGGACGGTCACCCAGGCCGGCAACCCGCTCGCCGGTCCGGGCGGGAAGATGTGCGCCCCGGGGGCTCCCGGCTCCGGCCCGGGGGTGACCTCCAACTCCATCACCGTCGGCAACATCGCCACAGTCAACGGCCCGGTTCCGGGCCTGTTCGCCGGCGCCCGCTACGGGGCCGAGGCCGTCGCCGCCTACATCAACTCGATGGGCGGCATCTGCGGCCGGAAGCTGGTTGTCAACTCCGCCGACGACCAGTTCGACCAGGCCACCGACCAGAGCGAAGCGTCGACCATGGCCAACCAGGTCCTGGCTTTCATGGGCTCGTTCTCGCTGCAGGACGCAGGGATCACCGCCGGAGCCCCCAACGTGCCCGACATCGGCACCGCCATCTCCCCTCAGCGGTTCAACTCCGCGGACAACTTCTCCCCGCAGCCCGAGCCGCCCGGCTACCACATCGGTGAGTACGAGTACTTCAAGTCCGATCCGCAGTACGCGGCGGCGACCCAGCACATGGCCATGCTGGTGGAGAACACCCCGCAGACAGCCTCGACCGGCGCCCAGGAGGAGGCCGCCCTCAAGTCCATCGGCTACAAGTTCGTCTTCACCGACACCACCCTGCAGCCGACCGACCCGACCTTCAACGGGGACGTGCAGAAGATGAAGGCGGCCGGCGTGCAGGGGGTGATCTTCCAGGCCACCGGCACCATCATCGGCCAGCTGGCCAATGCCATGTACCAGGCCGGCATGAACATCGTGCTCGGCAACTACAGCCCGCCCGCCTACGACCCGGCTTTCATCAAGAACGCCGGGCCCGGTGCCGCCGGCACGGTGCTGTCCCAGCCGCTGGCCCTCTACGACGGCGAGGACGCCGGCCTGATCCCCATGGTCGCCACCCTCGACCAGTGGTACAGCCGGGTCAACCCGGGCCAGGTGCCCGACATCTACGCCGTCTACAGCTGGATGTCGGGCCTGCTGCTGGCCCAGGCCCTCAACACCGCCGGATCGGTGACCCGGTCGGCCCTGCTCGGCGGGCTGAAGCAGCTGACCAGCTTCACCGCCGACGGACTCGAGCCCCCCGCCAACCCGGCCGGCAAGGTGCCGCCCAGCTGCTGGCTGCTGATCGACGTGAAGAACGGCAAATTCGTCCGGGACCCGGCCACCGCGACCGGCTTCAAGTGCTCGCCGGCGGGCTACTACCACTACCACTAGCCGGGTTGGGCCGGTCACTTCTGGCCCGGGAGGCGACGCACTAGCCTGCCCGGCGTGACCGCGACTCAGAACCCCCCGGCCAGGGAACGTTGGCGGGCCCAGTGGGCCGAGCTGTTCAGTGAGGTCGTCACCTCAGGGCTGTGCACCGGCTGCGCCGGCTGCGTCGTGTCCTGCCCCCATGACGTCCTCGGCTACGACGACCAGAACGGGGTGTACAAGCCGTTCCACCTCGAAGAGGAGCTCGGCGCGGGGGACTGCGGGCACGGTCAGCGCGGGTGCACCAGCTGCACCCGGGCCTGCCCCCGCTTCCGCAACTGGGAACCGGAGATCGACACGTACCTCTTCGGGCGGGAGCGCCTGGCAGAGGAGATGTCGGGGGTGTCGAAGGACATCTTCCTGGCCCGGGCCACCGATCCCCAGATCCACCAGAACGGTCAGGACGGCGGCCTGGTCTCGGCCATCCTCCTCTGGTGCCTGGACCACGACCGCATAGATGCGGCCCTGGTGTCGATGCTGGAGGGCGACGGCCGGACCTGGAAGGCGGTGCCCGGCCTGGCTCGCACCCGGGAGGAGATCCTGGCCGCCGCCGGGTCCCGCTACACCTATTCGGCCAACACCCTGGCCTACGCCCGGGCCATCGAGGCCGGGCACGAGCGGCTGGCCCTGGTGGGCATGAGCTGCCAGGCCTCAGTGCCGGCTGTCATGCGGGCCCGCAAGGCCGGTAAGCCGGGCCGGCGCCTGGCCCTCTCCATAGGGCTGCTGTGCTCCAAGACCTTCGACGACGCCATATTCGAGGAGCTCCTCGAGGCCCGCTACGGCCTGGCCCGCCAGGACATCGTGAAGATGAACATCAAGGGCGTGCTGCAGATCTGGATGCGCGACGGCGCATACCACGAGGTT